>CANKXC010000069.1 GCA_947487355.1 Comamonadaceae bacterium
ACCAAGTTTGCGCAAACCTATTCCACAGCCGATGACAACCAGCCAGCCGTGACCATCAAGGTTTACCAAGGCGAGCGCGAAATGGCCAGCGGCAACAAGTTGTTGGGCGAGTTCAACCTTGAAGGCATCCCACCCGCAGCCCGTGGCACACCGCAAATTGAAGTGTCGTTTGACATTGACGCCAACGGCATCTTGCACGTGGGCGCTAAAGACAAAGGCACCGGCAAAGAAAACAAGATCACCATCAAGGCCAACTCTGGTTTGTCTGAAGCCGAAATTCAGCAAATGGTGAAAGATGCCGAATTGAATGCCGAAGATGACAAGAAGAAACTCGAAATCGTTCAAGCCAAAAATTCAGGCGAAGCCACTGTTCACAGTGTGAAGAAGAGCCTGACCGAATACGGCGACAAAATTGAAGCTGACGAGAAAACAAAAATCGAAGCGGCCGTGAAGGATTTGGAAGAAGCTTTGAATGGCGAAGACAAAGATGCCATCACTGCCAAAACTGAAACACTCATGACGGCCAGCCAGAAGTTGGGCGAGAAAATGTACGCTGACATGCAAGCCAAAGAAGCCGCTGCCGGTGGCGCGGCAGGCGGCCCAGGTCCCGATACAAAACCAGCAGACGACAATGTGGTCGATGCAGAAGTGAAAGAAGTTAAAAAAGGCTAAGCCTTTTATCCAAGGGCTTTAGCCCAAGCCGCCGCGTCAGCGTATTCCTCAGGAAATCGCTTTCGCGGCGTTCTTGTTCAAACATTAGCAAAACACGATGGCAAAAAGAGACTTTTACGAAGTATTGGGTGTCGCCAAGAACGCCTCTGATGAAGAGATCAAAAAGGCGTATCGCAAATTGGCCATGAAGTTCCACCCTGATCGCCATCAGGGCGACGAAGCCAAAGAAGCAGAAGGCAAATTCAAGGAGGTCAAAGAGGCCTACGAGATGCTGTCGGACGCGCAAAAACGTGCCGCTTACGATCAATATGGCCATGCGGGTGTCGATCCCAATATGCGCGGTGGCGCAGGCGGCGCAGAAGGCTTTGGCGGATTCGGCGAAGCCTTTGGCGATATCTTCGGTGACATCTTTGGTCAGCAACGCGGAGGCGGCGGCCGCGGTGGTCGTCAGGTGTTTCGTGGTGGCGATTTGAGCTACGCGATGGAAGTGACTTTGGAAGAAGCAGCGGCTGGCAAAGATGCGCAAATTCGAATTCCTGGTTGGGAAGAGTGCGATCCTTGTGATGGCACCGGCGCTAAAAAAGGCACGAGCGCCAAAACCTGCGGCACTTGCCAAGGCTCTGGCACAGTGCAAATGCGCCAAGGCTTTTTCAGCGTGCAGCAAACCTGCCCGCACTGCCGCGGCTCTGGCAAAATTATTTCAGACCCCTGCCCATCGTGTAGCGGCCAAGGCAAGCTCAAAAAACAAAAAACACTCGAAGTCAAAATCCCTGCGGGCATTGACGACAGCATGCGCATTCGCAGCACAGGCAACGGTGAACCAGGCACCAACGGTGGCCCACCGGGTGATTTGTACATTGAGATTCGTCTTAAGAAACACGAAATTTTCGAACGCGATGGCGATGATCTGCATTGCTCAGTGCCCATCAGTTTTAGCAAAGCGGCTCTTGGCGGTGAAATTGATGTGCCCACGCTCAATGGCAAAGCGGCCATCGACATTCCTGAAGGCACCCAAACCGGAAAGCAATTCCGCTTGCGTGGCAAAGGTATCAAGGGTGTTCGTGCCAGCTATCCAGGCGACCTTTACTGTCACATCACTGTCGAGACACCTGTCAAATTGACCGAACATCAGCGCAAGCTGCTCAAAGAGTTTGACGAGTCTTTGCAAAAAGGTGGCGCCAAGCACATGCCCACAGGCAACAGTTGGACTGACAAACTCAAAGGTCTATTCGGCGCATAAGTTGCGCATCCTAATTTAGGAACCAAGCTTGATCCAAGTCAATTCCATGTTGGGCCATCGGCCTAACATGGACCCATGACACTCAACATTCGATTCTTAGGCGGTGCCGACACAGTTACGGGTTCCAAATACTGCGTAGAGTACGACGGCAAAAAACTGTTGGTCGATTGCGGCTTGTTTCAGGGTTACAAACAACTTCGCCTGCGCAATTGGGATCCCTGCCCCACCCCGCCCAAAGACATCGATGCCGTCATCCTGACGCACGCCCATTTGGACCACAGCGGCTACTTGCCACTTTTAGCGCGCAATGGCTTTGAAGGCAAAGTCCACAGCACATCGGGTACGCGCGATTTGTGCGCCATCTTGTTGCCAGACAGTGGGCACATTCAAGAAGAAGATGCCTACTTTGCCAACAAACACGGCTACTCCAAACACAGCCCTGCTTTGCCGCTTTACACGCAGCAAGATGCCAAGTTTTGTTTGCAGCAATTTCGTGTTGAAAAACTCAACATTTGGTTTCAACCCATACCAGGATGGAAGGCCAAGTTCAGCATCGCTGGGCATATTCTTGGCGCTGCCAGTTTGTTGTTGGAAGTAGGCGGCAGACGAATCCTTTTTTCGGGTGACTTAGGTCGTCCCGACGATAGCTTAATGACGCCGCCTGATGCCCCCCCACAAGCCGATACCGTACTCATTGAGTCGACCTATGGCAACCGCATCCATCCCTCTGAGAACGTCAACGCAGAGCTTGGCGAAGCATTAAGACGAGTCTCGGCTAGGGGTGGTGTGGCCGTGGTGCCTGTGTTTGCAGTTGGGCGTGCCCAAGCCATTTTGCACAGCATTGCACAACTCAAAGCGCAAGGTGCAATTCCACATGGCTTGCCCATTTTCTTAGACAGCCCGATGGCCATACACACCACCGCCCTGTTTAAGCGCCACATGGGCGAGCACCGGTTGAATGACCAAGAAGTTCAAGCCATGGACCACGTGGCCACCATGATTCAAACGCCCGAGCAATCGAAGGCTTTGGTGAAACGACACGGCCCTATGGTGATCTTGTCAGCCAGTGGCATGGCCACCGGTGGACGGGTATTGCATCACCTGGCCAACCATGTGGGCCATCACCGCAACATGGTCATCTTGACGGGCTATCAATCGCCAGGTACGCGGGGTGCGAGCTTGGCCAGTGGTGCACCCACCATTCGACTTCATGGCAAGGACCTGCCTGTGGGCGCTGAAATTGTTCAATTGAGTTCAGCCTCGGCCCATGCCGATGGCAATCAGCTCTTGGCTTGGTTGAAAAAGATGCCGCAAGCACCTGCCCAAGTTTATGTCGTCCATGGCGAACGAGAAGCCTCAGACGCCCTTCGGCAAAGAATTGAGAGAGAACTCAAAATGCGCGCAATTGTCCCTGAACATGCATCGCTTTGGCCAGGTTAAGGGTTTGAAGCGATAAACTTCAGCCCATGACATCCAAATCCCAAAGATTTCAAACCACTCACAGCAAGGCATGGCATCCTGCCTGGATCGCATTGCTGGGCAGTCTCTGGCTTGCCAGCGCTAGCAATTACGCGCTGTGGGAAGAAATTCATCAACTGCCTGAAGTCAATGGTCTGCGCGGATTGGCTTTTACAGCTGGTTTTGGCATCATCATTACTGCCGCTTTGACCACCCTTCTGAGTTTTTTAAACTGGGGCAAATTACTGAAACCGGTCTTAACCGTTTTCTTCTTCAGTGCGGCCAGTGGCGCTTACTTCATGATGAGTTATGGCATTGTGATTGACAGCACCATGATCACCAACGTGATCCAAACAGACACCAAGGAAGCTTTGGACCTGCTCAATTGGCGCATGCTCATTAGCTTTGGAATTTTGGGCGTCTTGCCCAGTTGGGTACTTTGGAAAACACCTGTCAAATCGCTCAGGTGGGGTCAGCAAGTCATTGGCAATGTCAGCATGGCTGTTCTGTCGCTGGCCATCCTTGTGGGCGCCTTGCTGGCTGTTTTTCAAGACTTTTCTTCCGTCATGCGCAACCACACTCAAGTGCGCTATTTAATTAACCCACTGAACAGCTTTTACGCCATCGGCATGGTGGCCGCCAAACCCTTCCAACGCGACAACAAAATTTTGTTGCCCTTGGGTCAAGATGCCAAACTGGCAGCCGCCAAGGCCAACGACAAACCACCCATGCTTTTGTTGGTTTTAGGTGAAACCGCGCGCATGGGCAATTTGGGTGTGAATGGCTATGAGCGCAACACCACACCAGAATTGGCCAAAGAAAATATCGTCAGTCTGCGCGGCGTCATGTCGTGCGGCACCAGCACCGCCACCTCTGTGCCCTGTATGTTTTCGCATCTCGGCAAAGAAGCATTTGAATCGCGTAAAAACAATTACGAAAGCCTCATCGATGTGTTCAGTCATGCGGGCTTGGCTGTGCTCTGGATTGACAATCAATCGGGCTGCAAAGGTGTTTGCGAACGCGTCCCCCAGGTTCTGACCAAAGAACTCAAGCACCCCACTTTGTGCAAAGGGGGTGAATGTTTTGACGAAATCATGCTTCATCAATTGGACGAACGCATTCAAGCCTTACCCGCAGAGCGCCGCGCCAAAGGCGTTGTGATTGTGATGCACCAGATGGGCAGTCATGGCCCTGCTTACTACAAACGCGTCCCTGACAACTTCAAGAAATTTCAGCCAGAGTGCAAAAGCAATGCTTTACAAGAATGCTCGCGCGAGCAAGTTGTCAATTCCTTTGACAACACCATTCTCTACACCGATCATTTCCTTGGACAAGCCATTCAATGGCTGAAAAAATCTGACAACACGCATGCGACAGCCATGCTTTATGTGTCAGACCATGGCGAATCCTTGGGCGAGAACAATATCTATTTGCACGGTTTGCCCTACCGCGTAGCACCCGATGTGCAAAAGCGCGTGCCTTGGATCAGTTGGTGGTCACCCAACTTTGAAAAGCAGACTGGTTTACAAAGCGCTTGCTTGAAGAAAAAAGTCAACACGCCTTTGACACACGACAACTATTTTCATTCAGCTCTGGGCCTGATGGGCATCAGCACCGAGGTGTACCAAGCCGAATTGGATGTCCACGCCGATTGCCGCGGCAAATCATAAGAATCGGTCTAATAGCTTCCGTGAAAAGCGATCCATTTGCGCCAAATCTCGAATGAGAAATTGAACGCCATGGCCATCCGTCACCAACAAAACAGTACCGGATAATCGGCGAATGTCTTCCTCACCCTTCAAGAGCAAGGAAGTACGGCCGCGATCTGTTTCGATGTCCCATGTGCTGGGCGTGACAAAACTACTGACGCCATACAGCTTGAGAATTTGCGGCATGAACTCGCGCTGACTAATTGCTTTGTGAATGTTGCTGCGCACATTCGAAGAAACTTCACTGAGGTGCGGAATCCAGAGCAATTCTTTGCCGTCGATATCTACAACTGCAACACCCTCATCGGGTGCCGCCACTGGAAAAGATCGAACAGCCAACACATGATCGTGACGAACACCTTCAGCAGACACATAAAACCATCGACCCGATGGGCTTTGTTCAAATTGAATGTTCAATGCATCGACGCTCATGCTGTCACCGTTTCTCTTAAGACAGCACCCTCAGATTCCGCCTGTCTTTGTTGGGCTTCGTACAAGCGCCAGTAAGCACCTTTGCTTTCGATCAGCACATCGTGCGTACCCTCTTCCACAATCAAGCCTTTGTCCATAACCACCAATCGATCGGCTTTGCGCAAAGTTGACAAGCGGTGGGCAATGGCAATGGTGGTGCGACCACGAACCAAATTGTCCAAAGCGTTTTGAATTTCTTTTTCGGTTTCGGTGTCTACCGCTGAAGTGGCTTCGTCCAAAATCAAAATTCTGGGGTTGATAAGCAATGCACGTGCAATGGAAATGCGTTGGCGCTCACCGCCCGACAAACCTTGCCCCCGCTCACCCACCAAGGAGTCATAACCTTGCGGCATGCGCAAAATAAACTCATGCGCATGCGCAGCGCGCGCAGCGGCCACAATTTGTTCGCGTGTTGCGTCGGGCATGCCATAGGCAATGTTGTCTGCAATGGTGCCAAAGAACAAGAAAGGCTCTTGCAAGACCAAGCCAATGTGCCTGCGATAGTCAGCCACCTTCAATTGTTTGATGTCCACCCCATCGAGCGCAATGCTGCCCTCGGACAAATCATAAAAGCGGCACATCAAGTTGACCAAGGTGCTTTTGCCCGAGCCACTGTGGCCCACCAAGCCAATCATTTCGCCGGGCTTAATGTCTAAATTCAATTGTTTGATGACTGCCCGATTGCCATAACGGAAACTGGCATTCGTGAGGGTAATTCTGCCCTCCACTTTGGGCAAGGCAACAGGGTTGACGGGCTCAGGAACGCTCGACACATGGTCCAGAATTTCAAAAATACGCTTAGCGCCCGAAGCCGCTTTTTGGGTTGTCGAAACAATGCGGCTCATGGAGTCTAAGCGCGTATAAAAACGGCCAATGTAGGCCAAGAATGCGGTCAATACGCCTACCGTGATTTGATCTTTTGAAACCAACCAAATACCAAAACCCCAGACCACCAACAAACCAATCTCCGTCATCAAAGTCACTGTGGGCGAGAACACCGACCAAACCCTGTTCAATCGATCGTTGACTGCCAAATTGTGTTTGTTGGCATCAATAAAGCGCTGCGCTTCACGGTCTTCTTGCGCAAAGGCTTTGACCACGCGAATGCCAGGAATGGTGTCTGCCAACACATTGGTCACTTCTGACCAAACTCGGTCAATTTTTTCAAAGCCAGTGCGCAGCCTTTCGCGCACCACGTGAATTAACCAGCCAATGAATGGCAATGGCAATAAAGTGACGATGGCCAATGTTGGATTGATGGAGAACAAGATGATGGCGGTCATCATGATCATCAAAATATCTGTGGCGAAGTCCAGCAAGTGGAGCGATAAAAATACATTGATGCGATCGGTTTCACTGCCAATGCGGGCAATCAAGTCACCTGTTCGACGACCGCCAAAATATTCCAAGGACAGCTTCAATAAATGTTGGTAGGTGGTGGTTCTGAGATCGGCACCAATTCGTTCAGAAACCAGCGCCAAGATATACGTTTTGATCCAACCTAAACCCCAAGCTACCAATGCAGAACCAAAGAGACCCAGCAGGTACCAAGACACTACCTTGGGATCGATGCTTTTGCCGTTCTGATACGGAATAAGCACATCGTCCATCAAGGGCATGGTGAGATAGGGAGGAACCAAGGTTGCAGCAGTTGAGGCCAAGGTCAAAACAAAGCCCAACAAGAGCTGCCACTGGTAGGGTCGGGCAAATCGCCAGAGCTTGAACAAGGTCCAGGTTGATGGCGGCGCCTGTTCTTTTTCCAAACAAACAGCACATTCTTCGTCGGAGGCATCCACCACATTTTGGCAAACAGGACACAAAACATGACGCATTTGTCCGACGCCAGGCTCAACCCAATCTGCGGCTGTCTGATCTTGCGCCGCCAAAGATTGGCCCAAAAAGGATGCCGAAGAAGCGGTCTGAAGATGCTGGTTTTCAAACCTCAACTTCCATCGAAGCACGGCAGCCTCAAGCCCTAAGGTGTAGCGCCAAGCGCCTAATCGAGTGCCAGGTTGATGCAGGGCAAGAGTTCCCACCCCAGCATGATCTAGAACTCGAAGGCTCAAATCAGGGGACAAAGGCCAAGTATTCCAACTTTTTTGAGCTTCGTTTGTGGAGATGACCCTGTGATCGGTCAAAATAACAAGGTTTTTTTTGAAGCTTAATTCTTCATTCAGGTCAACCTCTAGCCAGGCTAGGACGTTTTCACCAAGGTGAACTTGAGACAATACGCCCTCCTGCCAGAAAATAGGCAATCCCAGAAAATCAATGGGAGGATGGGTTTTGGCGTTCATAAAAATTCAAACAGCAAGAGTCAACCAGTGTTGGCGGCAAACAAAAACAGCAAAAGAAGCGGCCAGGACACAGCCCATGCACCTTGTTTATCAGACGATCATTGCCAGTGCTGCAACTGGCCG
>CANKXC010000070.1 GCA_947487355.1 Comamonadaceae bacterium
TTATTGGGAGATGTGGGCGGCACCAACGCCAGGTTCGGATGGCAGGCTTCCGCCCAAAGCGGCATCGAGCATGTTTTGGTGTTGCCTTGTGCAGCCCACGAAACACTGGAAGCGGCCATTCGCACTTACCTGGCGCTAAAGCAACTGCCCCCGCCTGCTGCCTGCGCCTTGGGAATTGCCAACCCCATCACCGGCGATGTCATTCGCATGACCAATCACCATTGGTCATTTTCAATTTCTGACATGCAAAACAGACTGGGCTTAACGCGATTGAATGTCATCAATGACTTCACAGCGCTGGCCCTGGCACTGCCCTCTATTCCTGCCGAAAACTTGGTGCAGGTGGGCGGACAAAGTGCACAGGCATTTGCGCCCAAAGGACTCATCGGGCCCGGCACCGGCTTGGGTGTTTCTGGCTTGCTGCCCACCGATCAAAATGATCACTGGGTGGCCATTGCGGGCGAAGGCGGTCACACCACCTTGGCAGCTCAAAACGAGACCGAATACCGCGTGATTGAACTCATTCGACAGCGCTATGGGCATGTGTCCGCGGAACGAGTTTTGTCAGGCCCTGGTTTGGTTGACTTGTACTTGGCTTTGCGTCAGTTGCAAAAGAAAGCACCCGTTGATGTGGCGGGCGCCGCTGAAATTACGGCTTGGGCCTTGCAGGACAAAGACCCTTTGGCATACCAAAGCATTGAAATGTTTGCAGGCTTTTTGGGCTCGGTGGCCGGTGACTTGGCGCTCACCTTGGGTGCACGTGGCGGCGTTTATTTGGGCGGTGGCATTGTGCCGCGCTGGTTGGGCTGGTTTGAAACCTCCACCTTCAGAGATCGCTTTGAAGCCAAAGGCCGCTTTGCGAGCTACCTCAAAGACATCCCAGTGTGGGTTATTCATGCCGCTGAATCGCCAGCCCTGCTAGGCGCTGCCAGGTCCTTGAACCAATGACCACCCTTTGGCGTGTGGGTGCTGAAATCTAAACACAGTCAAAGGACGAAAAAAAACCGCCTCACGGCGGTTTTTTCTTATGCAGCGCAATCAGTCTGCGTACTTGCCGCTGGCGTCAACTGCGGTTTTGATTTTGATAATTTCAGCGGCCACAAATTTCTTGTGCTCAGCAGGCTCAACACGCTTGTCAGTGACGACCAAAGCGCCCAGAGATTCCTGCTTTTTAACAAATTCAGGATCCTTCAAAGATTTTTTCAAAGCATCGTTCAATGCCGTTGTGATGGCAGCAGGCGTGCCCCTAGGCGCATAGAGGCCGTGCCAAATGGTCAGGTTAAAGCTCTTGAGGCCCATTTCCTGCAATGAAGGATAGAACTTCAGAACTTTGTGGTCTGAGAGTGGCTTGGCAGTCGTGACGGCAAAAGCCTTAATGCGGCCAGATTCAATTTGCGCCGTTGTGTTGGTTGTTTGGTCGCACATAACGTCAACCTGACCCGCCATCAACGCATTCATGGCAGGTGCTGTACCGCCAAAAGGAATGGTGGTCATGGCTTCTTTGGACTTAACTTGCGCTTGCCACAACATGCCGCAAATGTGAGAAGCCGAACCCAAACCTGCATGGGCAATGTTCAGTTTGCCAGCGTTGGCCGTGATGTAGTTTTCAAAGTCGCGGTAGGTGTTGGCAGGCAATTGCGGCTTACCCACCAAGGTCATGGGAACGTCATTGACCATGCCTAAATATTCAAAATCTTCCAAAGGCTTGTAAGAGAGTTTGCGGTACAAAGCAGGTGTAGCGGCCATACCGATGTGGAACAACAAAAGCGTGTGGCCATCGGGATTGGCGCGCGCAACTTTGCTGGCACCAATGGTGCCGCCGGCGCCGGCAACGTTCTCAACCACAAAGTTGGAACCCGGCATTATTTTGGACATGCTGATAGCCAAGTCGCGTGCCACTTTGTCTGTGGGACCGCCTGCAGCAAATGGCACCACGATGGAAATTGGTTTAGAACCAGGGAAGCTTTGTGCGTGCGCAACCAATGACAGGGCGGCAGCAGCAATGACCAACAAACGTTTCATCTTCATCTCCTAATTGGGAACGCAAAGTGTAGTGGGACATCGGCCCCAAAGCTACTATCGAATGTACTGACAATACAAAATTTAAGGTCTTTTGGCAGCAGAAACAAATGTTTTCTGCGCCAAATCAACTTTTTATTGGTAACTGCGGGCGTCCTCAATCACCTTGCCGTCATTGGTTAAGGAGCCGGGCGCGACCAAGAGCACTTCGCTGCGGAGTTTGGTAATGTCGCGAATGGCCTCTGCAATTTGTGCTTTCAACTCAGCTTCGGCGCCGTGAGCGGTGTTGGTTTCTACATGCAGCGCCATGCTGTCGTTGGCCATTTCGCCCTGCACCACCAAGCGGGCTTTCAAGACGGCTGGGAATCTTTTGACCACCTCAGCCACTTGGCCAGGGTGCACAAACATGCCCCGCACTTTGGTGGTTTGGTCTGCGCGGCCCATCCAACCCTTGATGCGTTGGTTGGTTCTGCCTGTAGGGCATGTACCCGCCAAGATGGCCGACAAATCGCCAGTGCCAAATCGGATCAAGGGATAGTCTGGATTCAAACTGGTAATGACCAACTCGCCTACCTCGCCCTCGGGCACTGGATCGCCGGTACCGGGTCGAACGATTTCCACAATGACGCCTTCGTCGACCACCAAGCCTTGACGAGCACTGGTTTCATAGGCAATCAGGCCGACATCGGCGGTGGCATAGCACTGGTAAGCGTCGACGCCTTTGGCGGTCATCCAATCACGCAGGCTGGGCGGGAACGCTTCACCTGAGACCAGGGCTTTTTTGACGGAGGGTAAAGCCACGCCCATTTCGGCGGCTTTCTCAATGATGATTTTCAAGAAGCTAGGCGTCCCAATGTAGCCCGCTGGTTGAAGCTCTGCCATGGCCTGAACTTGCTGCTCGGTTTGGCCAATGCCGCCGGGGAACACTGTGCATCCCAAGGCATGCGCGCCTGTTTCCATCATGGAGCCCGCGGGCGTGAAGTGGTAGCTGAAACAGTTGTGAATGAGCTCGCCAGATTTGAAACCTGCCGCCGCAATGGCACGTGCCATGCGCCAGTAATCGGGATGCGCACCTTCAGGCTCGTAAATAGGGCCAGGGCTTGAGAACACACGGGGCATGTGCTTGCCAAAGGCCACCGCGCTGAAACCACCAAACACACTGGTGCCTGATGCACGCGAGGCTTTTTGTTTTTCAAGCAATTCATATTTACGCACAACTGGCAACTTGGCCAATGCCGCGCGGTTGGTGATGTCGGCTGAATTGATGCCGCTCAGAATATCTGCCAATGCCGGTGCATTTTTTTGTGCGTGGGCAATTTGCGCGGGCAATGCGGCCATCAGCGCTGCTTCTCGATCAGCAGGGGCGCGCGTTTCCAAAGCATCCAGGTGCGTGTTCATAAAAATCCTTTGAATGTTTTTGGAAAATTAAGCCAACCAACGCTTGCGGCGCTTGTAACTCTTCACGTCTTTGAAGCTCTTGCGCTCGCCACCACCCATGCCGAGGTAAAACTCTTTCACGTCTTCGTTGGTTCGCAGATCTTCGGCCAAACCGTCCATCACAATCCGGCCCGACTCCATGATGTAGCCGTAGTCTGAGTACTTGAGCGCCATGTTGGTGTTTTGCTCAGCAATCAAGAACGTGACTTTTTCCTTTTCGTTCAAATCTTTGACAATGTTGAACACCTCCTCCACGATCTGCGGCGCCAAGCCCATCGAAGGCTCATCTAAAAGCATAACGCTGGGGTTGGTCATCAAGGCACGGCCAATGGCGCACATTTGCTGTTCACCACCCGAGGTGTAAGCGGCTTGTGAAGTACGGCGTGTTTTTAAACGGGGGAAGTAGGTGTAGACCTTTTCCAAGTTGGCAGCAATCTCGCCTTTGTCAGTGCGGGTGTAGCTGCCTGTCATGAGATTTTCTTCAATGGTGAGGTGGGCAAAGCAATGACGGCCTTCCATCACTTGCACAACACCACGGTTGACCAAATCGGCAGGGGTGAGGTTTTCAATGCGCTCACCACGCAACTCAATACTGCCCTTGGTGACGTCGCCCCGCTCGCCTTTGAGCAAGTTGGAGATGGCACGGAGAGTGGTTGTTTTGCCTGCACCGTTGCCACCCAGAATGGCCACAATGCCTTGCTCTGGCACCTGCAATGAAATACCCTTTAAAACCAGAATCACGTGGTTGTAAATGACCTCAATGCCATTGACATTCAATACAATTTTTTTATCGCTCATGGACTTTGCCTTTATGACCAAATGAAAACTTCGAGTGTGTTTCGAAGCTTTCATTTGGCAACTGCCGAAGCAGTTACCAAACTTTCAATCGGCAACTGCCGAAGCAGTTACCAAAGCTTGCATTTCAGCAAGTTGCAGCCAATTAAGACTGGCAATCAGCCGGTGTGCGGCGTGTCAGTTTTTTCTCAGCAGCATATTTGTCAGCAGCGGCTTTCACCATCGGCTTGATGATCTGATCATCTGCCTGGTACCAGTCGCTAGAGAATTCCCACTTGCTGCCATTCCATGTGTGAATGCGGGCCCAGTTGGCGCCCATGTGATCGGCACAAGAAGTAGACACAGGACGCAACACGCCTTTGAAGCCCAACGCATCCAACTTGGCTTGTGTCAGGTTCAGGTTCTCATAACCCCAACGCGCTTGCTCGCCGGTCATGACTTTGCCCTTGCCGTATTTTTCTTGGGCTTGGCGAACACCTTCAACACCAAACATAGCGCTGAACAAACCGCGCATGTAAAGCACTTCACCGACTTCGTCCTTAGGACCTGTGCCTTGGCCTTTGGCGTGCAATTTCTCCAACACTTCTTTCACAATGGCAGAACCTTTTTCGGTACCGTGTTGCATCGTGATGGCGTTGTAGCCTTTAGCACCCATGCCAACGTCTTTGACGTCTGGCTCAGCACCTGCCCACCACACGCCATAAATTTGCTCACGTGGGTAGCCAGTGGCTTGCGCTTCTTTGAGCAAGGTGGAGTTCATCACACCCCAACCCCAGTTGACGACGTAATCTGGGCGATCGCGGCGAATTTGCAACCAAGTAGATTTTTGCTCAACGCCAGGGTGTGTCACGGGCAACAAGCTCAGCTTGAAGCCGTGCATGGCTGCGCGCTCTTGCAAAATTGGGATGGCTTCTTTGCCGAAGGGACTGTCGTGGTACACCAAGGCAATGTGCTTGCCTTTGAGTTTGTCAGCGCCGCCTGCTTTTTTGGCAATGTCTTGAATGATCACGTCACCGGCCACCCAGTAAGTTCCAGCCAAGGGGAAGTTCCATTTGAAAACGCCACCATCAGCAGATTCGCTGCGGCCATAGCCAGCAGTGATCAATGGGATTTTGTCGCCAGGGGCTTTTTCAGTCAGGGCGAAGGTAATGCCTGTGGACAAAGGCTGGAACACAGTGGCGCCGCCGTTTTTGCCTTTGAGGCGCTCATAGCACTCCACACCACGGTCTGTGGCATAGCCTGTTTCGCATTCTTCGAAACTGACTTTCACGCCATTGATACCGCCACGCGCATTGACGAGCTTGAGGTAGTCAACGTAACCATTGGCAAATGGCACGCCGTTGGGTGCATAAGCACCCGTTCTATACACCAGCACTGGAAAGAATTGCTCTTTGGTTTGTGCAGTTGCCACGGTGCTAACCAGCGCGCTGGAAAGTCCTGCAGCAGCCACAGTAACGGCTAGAGCGAGTTGACGAAGCTTCATGGTTGTCTCCTGTAAAAAGTAAAAGTGTGAAGCACTACGGAAAAAATCAGTGAGGGAAAGGCCAGAGGCGAAGTTTTTGCTTCGCAACGGACCACAATTTTGCCAAGCCGTGCGGCTCAACAATCAAGAACCAAACAATCAAAGCACCAAAAATCATGAACTCTGCATGAGAGATGGCGGCAGTGGAAATGACCACGCCCACCAAGCTGCCCACCCAAGGCAAAAACTGGTTCAGGAAAATGGGCAGAATCACAATGAAGGCAGCACCAAAAAAGCTGCCCATGATGGAGCCCATGCCGCCAATGATCACCATGAACAGCAATTGGAATGAGCGATCAATCGAAAACGCTGCGGGCTCCCAAGAGCCCAAATGCACAAAGCCCCACAAAGCGCCCGCAACGCCCACAATGAAGGAGCTCACAGCAAATGCACTGAGCTTGGCATACATCGGGCGAATGCCAATGACTGCTGCAGCCACGTCCATGTCGCGAATGGCCATCCACTCGCGGCCGATGGCTGAACGCACCAAGTTTTTGGCAAGCAAAGCAAACACCACCAAGAAGGCCAAACAGAAAAGGTATTTTTCAATCGGGCTTTGAATGACCCAACCCATGACGTTCAAGTTAGAGACGGAGACCGAGCCTGAAGCTGTGTTGTTGGTAAACCAGCCCACGCGCAAGAACGCCCAATCGCAAAAGAATTGCGCGGCCAAGGTGGCCACTGCCAAATAAAGGCCCTTGACCCGCAAACTTGGAATGCCAAAAAATACGCCCACCAGGGTGGCAAAAAATCCACCGCTCAAAAGCGCAAGAATCAGAGGCATGCCTTCAATGCGAATGTAGGTGTTGTAGGCCATGTAGGCGCCCACAGCCATGAAGGCACCAGAGCCCAATGAAATTTGGCCACAATAGCCCACCAAGATGTTGACGCCCAAGGCGGCCAGGGCCAAGATCAAGAAGGGAATCAAGATGGCCCTGAACATGTACTCGTCGACCAAGAAGGGCACGCCAATGAAGGCAAAGGCAACCAGCGCCAGAATAGCCCAGCGATCTTGCGCGATGGCAAAAATTTGCTGATCGCTGCGGTAAGACGTTTTAAATTGACCGTTTTCTCTGTAAAACATGTTGTTATTCCTTAAACGCGATCAATGATTTTTTCGCCAAACAAACCTTGGGGTCGGAACAGCAAGAAGACCAATGCAAGGACATACGCAAACCAAATTTCAATGCCGCCACCGACATAAGGGCCAAGGAAAACTTCTGAGAGTTTTTCTCCGACACCGATGATGAGACCGCCAATGATGGCGCCAGGCACAGACGTCAAGCCGCCCAAAATAATGACGGGCAAAGCGCGCAAGGCAACGGTGGTCAACGAGAACTGAACACCCATTTTGGAGCCCCAAATGATGCCGGCCACCAAAGCGGTAATGCCCGCCACAAACCAAACAATGACCCAAATGCGGTTGAGTGGAATACCAATGGACTGTGCCGCTTGATGGTCATCGGCCACAGCACGCAAAGCGCGGCCGGTGCTGGTTTTTTGGAAAAACAAAGACAGGGCAACCACCAACAAAGCGGCGATCATCGCTGCATAAACATCTTCCAAGTTGACCAAGACACCGCCTGGGAAAACGGAGTCCAACAAAAAGACGGGCTCTTTGGGCATGCCCACATCGATCTTGTAAATGTCACTGCCAAAAATGGTTTGACCCAAACCGTCAATGAAGTAGGTGATGCCCAATGTGGCCATCAAAAGTGTCACGCCTTCTTGATTGACCAAGTGACGCAAGACCAAGCGCTCAATGAGCCAGGCCAACAAAAACATCAAGACGGCAGCCAAGGCAAAGGCGATGACATTGCTTAATATTTTGTTGTCCAAGCCTAAGACATCAGGCACCCACTCTGCAAAACGCGCCATGGCCAATGCCGCAAACAGCACCATGGCGCCTTGTGCAAAATTGAACACGCCAGAGGCTTTGAAAATCAAGACAAAACCAAGCGCCACCAAGGCATACAACATGCCGGCCATGAGGCCACCTAAAAGAGCTTCCAAGAAAAATGCCATGTTGTTCTCCTCAATGACTGGTGCCAAGGTAGGCACTGATCACTTCTTCGTTGTTACGCACTTCTTCGGGAGTCCCGTCGCCGATTTTTTTGCCGTAGTCCAGCACCACCACGCGGTCTGAAATGT
>CANKXC010000071.1 GCA_947487355.1 Comamonadaceae bacterium
ATGACTGTATCGCCCACACGCACATCCTTGCGGCGCGCTTCGTCTTCGTTGTGCAAGGTGGCGTTGGTGACTGTAACGCCCCCCACAAACACAGGCGCAAGTTTGGCAACGGGTGTTAGCTTGCCTGTTCTGCCCACTTGAACATCAATAGCTTGAACGGTGGTGAGTTCTTCTTGCGCGGGAAACTTATGCGCCACAGCCCAACGCGGTTCACGCGTGACAAAGCCCAATTTTTCTTGCAAGGCCAAATCATTGACTTTGTAGACCACGCCATCAATGTCATAGGGCAAGGCATCTCGCTCTGTGGCAATGCGTTCGTGAAAACCAATGAGCCCTGCTGCACCGTTTACACATTGAGTTTGGCTGGCCACCGGAAAGCCCCATGCTTTAAGGGTTTGCAGTAAATCAAAATGTGTTTGAAAAGGCACCTGTTGCTGGGGCCAACCTACCACCTCGCCCAAGCCATACGCAAAAAAACTCAAGGGTCTTTGTGCGGCAATGTTGGAGTCGAGTTGGCGGACCGCACCCGCCGCTGCATTGCGCGGGTTGACAAAAGTTTTCTCCCCTTTTGCGCCTTCCGAAATTTTGACGAGTTGCCGCTGGTTAAGCGCATCAAAATCATCACGTCGCATGTAAACCTCACCGCGCACCTCCAAAACTTCGGGAAGTCCTTGCGCAGAAGGTGAAATTTGAAGTGGAATTTGTCCAATGGTTTTGATGTTGTGCGTGACGTCTTCGCCGTACTCACCATCTCCGCGTGTAGCCGCTTGAACCAGCAGCCCTTTTTCATAACGCAAACTCATGGCCAAGCCATCAAACTTCAGCTCGGCCACATAGGCAACATCTGGATCGGTGTCGGTCAATGACAGTTCTCGTCGCACGCGCGCATCGAAGGCACTGGCACCGCTTGACTCATTGTCAGTTTCGGTTCGAATGCTCAACATGGGCACTTGATGCCGCACCGTTTGAAACTCGGGCAACACAGCACCACCCACTCGCTGTGTGGGCGAATGGGGTGTTTGAAGTGAGGGGTGTTTTTGCTCTAAGGCCTGCAGTTCACAAAACAATCGGTCGTACTCTGCATCAGGCACTTCGGGTGCATCTAGGGTGTAGTAACTGTGCGCATATTTATGAAGCAGTTGGTGCAATTGCTGAGCGCGCTCAGTATCTAGCGCTAAAGCAGAAGCGCCCTTCTCTTCGCCTGCGTCAGAGAACAAATCAAGATTCACGATGGCTTAAGAGAACAGACGACGGGCTTGCGGTGAGCCAGCTGACAACTCGCGTTGGTCCAATGCGTCGTAGAGGTGTTCTAGATCGGTGGCAATGGCGTTCAGATCGGCTTCTGTCAGGGCATGGCCTGCACCATCAGTAATCAGTCCGTCCATTTCATTGCCCAGAATGCGCGCAGCTTCACGCAAACGCGCAAATGCATTTTCATCACGCGGAACTTGGGGCACATCTAAGCTGAGTGTGAACTCACGAATGGCAGACAACGCTGGGTCGTCTGCCATGGCCGCTTGGGTATCAAACGACAAAGACAAAATGGGCGGAAGTCCTTGAACGGGTGCCGCCAAAACCATGCGGCCAGGAATGACACCGGCCACAAAACCCCAACGTGCCGCATTTTGGTGGATGTAGCCAGGGCTCCAGGCGGCGGCAGTAGCAACCACTGTAAAGCTAAGCTGAGCATCGTGCTCACTGGCAAATTGATCGAGTTCGCGGGCGCGAGCCACTTCTTCCAACATGTCTGGAAACTCGGGCGAACCATTGATGGCGTCGGCAAATGCTTGGGCTTTGATGACATATTCCGAAAACTCAATTTCATTCAGTGCGCCCACGCGATTGGCCAATTGAATGCCTGCCTGAAATGCATGGTAACGATGACCCGCAATTGGTGTTTCCCATTCGCCAGTGTTGTCGTTCAAACCTTCAACAGCAAACGGCTTGGTGCCCACACGTCGCGTAGCTGGCAACGCCGCCAGTGCAGCATCGCCAGACACTTGATTGTCAACTTCAATAGCGGCAATTACATCTATCAGTGCGTCAAGTGGTGGTTTTTTTTCGGGCACAGGCAAGATGCCGAGGTCATCGTCTAAAAAACTGGGATCTTTGGGACCCTTTGATTCAACATAGCCATCTAGTGTTGGATCTTTACCAGCGCCGGGATTGTCGGGTGAAGCTTGACGCGGCGCGTTTTGCCTGGCTGTCCATAGGTTGTATAGAACCACACCCACCAGCGTCAATCCACCGACAAGGGCCAAACTGTTTTGCAATGAGCTCATGTGTGTTTGTGCTTCAAGTTGATTGGAAGAAATCTTTAAATCAGGTGAGTTCAGCCATCGAAACAGCCGCTTCCATGTCGACAGCCACAATGCGCGAGACTCCTTGCTCTTGCATAGTGACGCCAATCAGTTGCTCCGCCATTTCCATGGCAATTTTGTTGTGGCTGATAAACAAAAACTGAGTTTCTTTGCCCATGCTCTTGACCAACTTGGCATAGCGCTCGGTATTGCTATCGTCCAGAGGTGCATCCACCTCGTCTAGCAAACAGAATGGTGCTGGGTTGAGTTGGAAAATAGCAAAGACCAAGGCAATAGCGGTCAAGGCCTTTTCACCACCTGACAACAGGTGGATGGTTTGATTCTTTTTACCAGGTGGCTGGGCCAAGACCTGAACGCCAGAGTCCAAAATTTCGTCGCCGGTCATGACCAAACGTGCGTTGCCACCGCCAAACAATTCTGGGAACATGCGGCCAAAATGTTCGTTCACAATTTTGAATGTGCCGCCTAGGAGTTCGCGCGTTTCAGCATCAATTTTGCGTATGGCATCTTCCAAAGTATTCATGGCTTCGGTCAGGTCGGCCGTTTGCGCATCCAAGAAAACTTTGCGTTCACTGGCTGTGCTCAATTCGTCAAGCGCTGCCAAGTTCACAGCGCCCAGGGCTGCAATTTCACGATTCAAACGGTCAATTTCTGATTGCAAACCCGTTAGGCGCACATTGCCTTCTTCGATGGACTTGGCCAAAACTTCTAAGTCCGCCTCTGCGTCTTGCAAGAGTTGTGAATATTGCTCAAGACCCAAACGCGACGCTTGTTCTTTGAGCTGCAAATCGGTGATGCGTTGACGCAATGGGTCAAGCTCGCGCTCAAAACTCATGCGGCGCTCATCGCTGGCACGCAAACGGGCGGTTAGATCGTCGTATTCGCTGCGTTTGGCACCCAATACTTGCTCTCGTTCCATTTTGATGGCCAGCGCGTTTTGCAAACCCGCTTGGGCAGCTGCATCGGTCAGCCGAGATAACTCATCTTTAGCGCGCACTTGTTCAGCTTTGATAGATTCAATTTGCTGACCGGCGGTTTCAAGACCGCGTTGGAGCTCTGAGCGTCTGGCTTCTAAACTACGCTGAGAGAAAGTTGCCTCTTGGGCCAATCGCTCAAGTGTGCGCTGTTGTTCACGACACTCCGAAAGTTTGCGCTCGGACTCAATCACCCGTTCATCAAGTTGGGCATGGCGTTCTTGGCTGTCTGCCAATTGCATGTCGAGCTCTTCAAAGCGCCCCTCTGCCGTCATGCGGCGTTCTTGCAGATCTTCTAAGCTCAAATCAACTTCAGCCAAGTCGCCTGCAATTTGCTCACCGCGGGTACGGGTTTGTTCAGCCCACTGCATGAGGCGTAGCGTTTCAACTTGAAGCTCATGTGCCTTGGACTGCGCTTCAGTGGCCTCTTGACGAACAGAGACCAAACGCTGCGCAGCATCTGAATAGGCAGCCTCGGCACGCACAGATGACGATCGAGTTTCTTCGGCAATCAAGGTTTGAGCACGTTGCTGCTTTTCATAATTTTCAATGTCTTGCGCACGGGCAAGCAAACCAGCTTGCTCTGAATCGGGCGCATAAAAGCTGACACTGTGTTTGCCAATGGCATGACCGGATTGAACAAGAAAGCATTCGTTGCCTTGTAATTGGTCACGCCAAGCCATGGCGTCTTCTAAAGAAGGTGCTGTGAAATAGCCTTGCAACCAATCGTTGAGCAAGGCAGACAAGCCTGCATCGGAAAGACGCAACAAGTCAGACAATGGCTTGCACGCTGCTGGCAGACCTTTGCGTGCAACAGTGGTGCTACCGTTGGGTGGCGAATAAAAAGACAACTTGGCAGGCGGCACATCAGCCGCAAATGCCTTAACCATGTCAAGACGAGAAACTTCCAATGAAGAAAGCCGCTCACGCAGCGCCGATTCCATGGCGTTTTCCCAACCGGGTTCCATGTGGATTTTGCTCCACAGGCCTTGCAAGTTGTCTAAGCCGTGCTTGCCCAACCACGGCTTTAATTTGCCGTCGGTTTTAACTTTTTCTTGAAGCGATTTAAGCGCTTCGATTTTGGCTGTCAAGTCGGCAAGCTTGGCCGACTCGTCGTTCACAGCTTGTTGCTTGTTGCGTCGCTCTTGGTCCAGCAAAGGTGTTTGCGTTTCGAGTTCGGCCAATTTGGCACTGCTCTCTTTGGACAAGGCATCGGCTTGCGCTAACTGCGCCTGCATATTGACCAAGCGTTGTTCGTCTGGTGCATCGAGGGCATTGCGGTCGGCCACCAATTTTTCGCGGCGCAAAGTCAGTTGCCTGCTTTGGTCTTCGATGTTGCGCTGATCGGCGGCCAGCACCTGAATTTGTTGCTGCACTTGGACCACACTGCCGCGCTGCTCGTTGGCTTTGGCTTGTGCTTGACGCAAGGCCTCTTCCAAATCGGGCAGGGCTTGCGCTTGGTCTTCCACTTGTGCGGCCAATGTCATGGTTTGGTCTTCGGCTTGAAGCGCTTGCTCTGCCAAAGACTCAAGCTCGGCTTGTGCATGAATTTGCCTGTCTGACCAATCAGCCGACTGGACTTGAAGCTGTGCCAAGCGCTGTTCTGCACGTTGACGACCCTCCACCACAAAGCGAATTTCGGCCTCTAATTTGCCGACTTCGGCGCTGGCTTCGTACAACAAACCTTGCGCTTGATTGACTTGATCGCCTGCCGCATAGTGGGCTTGGCGAACAGTTTCAAGATCGGATTCGACATGCCTGAGATCGGCAATGCGCGCTTCTAAATCAATGACGGCCTTGTCGACATCCGCCTTGATTTTGACTTGATCTGATTCGGCATCGGCGCGTTTGAAGAACCACAACTGTTGTTGTTTGAGAGTGGCGTCGGCTTTGAGGTTGTTAAAGCGCTGCGCCACTTCAGCTTGTTTTTCCAACTTTTCCAAGTTGGCATTGAGCTCGCGAAGAATATCTTCGACGCGGGTTAAGTTTTCGCGAGTGTCAGACAAGCGATTTTCTGTTTCGCGGCGGCGCTCTTTGTACTTAGAAACGCCAGCGGCCTCTTCTAAAAACAATCGCAATTCTTCTGGGCGAGATTCAATGATGCGGCTGATAGTGCCCTGACCAATGATGGCGTAGGCGCGCGGCCCCAAACCTGTGCCCAAGAACACGTCTTGAACGTCGCGCCGACGAACGGGTTGGTTGTTGATGTAGTAGCTGCTGTTGCCATCGCGGGTTAAAACCCGTTTGACCGCAATTTCGGCAAATTGGCCCCATTGGCCGCCAGCCCGGTGGTCCGCATTGTCAAAAACCAGCTCGACACTGGCGCGACTGGCCGCTTTGCGGGTGTTGGTACCGTTAAAAATAACGTCTTGCATGGACTCGCCACGCAATTCGGAAGCCTTTGATTCACCCAGAACCCAGCGGCATGCGTCCATGATGTTGGACTTGCCGCAACCATTGGGGCCGACAACGCCTACCAACTGGCCAGGAAGCACAAAGTTTGTGGGTTCTGCGAAGGATTTGAATCCTGATAATTTGATGGAATTAAGGCGCACAGCAGTCAGAATTTGGGTCAAAAGGCACACCTTGTGCCTGAAGCCTCCATGTTAACCGACCCAAACGCAAAACAGACCCCAAAATGAGCTGAAATTCGCCCAATAAACCGATCCAGTATCCCGGATAATTGGGGGATGAATCCCCTATTGGCCTCCCTCCAGCCCTACCCCTTTGAACGCCTGCGACAGTTGTTTGCTGCCGTCACCCCCAACCCCCAGCTGCCTCACATTAGCCTGGGCATTGGCGAGCCTAAGCACGCCACCCCAGAATTCATCAAAAAAGCCCTTTCGGCTTCTTTAGACACCGCCTTGTCTGGCTACCCTGCCACTGCGGGTGAGTTGCGTATGCGAGAAGCCTGCGCCCAATGGTTGCAAAGGCGTTATGGTATTGAAATCAATGCAGCCACACAGGTTTTGCCAGTCAACGGGTCGCGTGAAGCTTTGTTTTCATTGGCCCAAGCTGTCCTCAACCCCACCCAAGCCGGTGGCATTGTGATCAGCCCCAATCCCTTCTATCAAATTTACGAAGGGGCCACATTATTGGGTGGCGCACAGCCCTATTACGTGCCCAACACAGCCGACAACAACTATGCGGCCAACTGGGATGACGTTCCACCGAATGTCTGGGCCAAAACGCAGCTTTTGTTTGTGTGCTCTCCTGGCAATCCAACGGGCAAAATCATGCCCTTGGACGAATGGCAAAAACTCTTCAAGTTGAGCGAAAAATACGGCTTTGTCATTGCCTCCGATGAATGCTACAGCGAAATTTATTTCCGCGACGAACCGCCCCTGGGCGGCCTCGAAGCAGCCAGCTTGTTGGGCTACAAAGATTTCAAACGCCTGATTGCATTTACCAGCTTGTCCAAGCGCAGCAATGTGCCAGGTCTCCGAAGCGGTTTTGTGGCTGGCGATGCCGCCATTCTCAAAGACTTTTTGCTCTACAGAACCTACCATGGTTGCGCCATGAGTGGCGTAGTACAAGCGGCCAGCATTGCCGCCTGGAACGATGAAGCGCACGTGGTTGAAAACCGCAATTTGTACCGAACCAAATTTGGGCAAGTTACACCCGTATTGGCCAAAGTCATGGACGTCAAATTGCCCGATGCCAGCTTTTACCTATGGGCTGGGGTGCCCGATGCTTGGCACAACAGCGACACAGACTTTGCTCGCGAACTTTATGCAGCAGAACATGTGACCGTTTTGCCAGGCAGCTACATTGCACGAGAGGCCAATGGATTCAATCCTGGTCAAGGCCGCGTGCGCATGGCTTTGGTGGCCGAAACAGCCGAGTGCTTAGAAGCCGCTCACCGAATTGCCCGTTTTATTCGATCAGGTCGCCCCACATGAGCAACACTTTAAGACTCACAGAACAACTGATGGCCATGCCCTCCGTCACGCCCACCGATGGTGGCTGTACGGCATTGATTCAATCGCACTTAGACCCCCTGGGATTTGAATGCGAAGTGATTGATTGCGGGCCAGATACTTTCAGAGTCAAAAATTTGTGGGCCAAGCGTGCAGGCTCTTCTGACCAAACGCTGGCCTTTGCGGGTCACGTCGATGTCGTGCCAACAGGTCCTTTGAGCCAATGGACCAGCGACCCCTTCACACCCACTCACCGGGATGGCAAGTTGTATGGTCGCGGTGCGTGCGACATGAAAGCCTCACTGGCTGCCATGGTGGTAGCCACGCAAGAGTTTTTGAAAGAAACGCCTCAGCCTGCATTGGGCATTGCGTTTCTGCTGACCAGCGACGAAGAAGGCCCTGCGCTTGACGGCACCGTGCGTGTTTGCGAGCTGCTCAAATCAAGAAATGATGCGCCTGATTTCTGCATTGTGGGCGAGCCCACTTCTGTCAAAAAAACGGGCGACATGATTAAGAATGGCCGCCGTGGCTCACTCAGCGGCAAGCTCAAGGTCATTGGCATTCAAGGCCACATTGCATACCCCCAATTGGCCGACAACCCGGTGCACAAAGCAGCGCCTGCCATAGCCGAATTGGCCAGCACC
>CANKXC010000072.1 GCA_947487355.1 Comamonadaceae bacterium
GGTGCAGTGCCCGCTTCCAATGGCCAAATCGTGACCCAAATTTTTCAGCTGAATCACGAGAATGCCAACAACCTGGTGCCCATTCTTCGGCCACTGATCAGCCCCAACAACACGGTCAATGTCAACCCTGGCACCAATGCTTTGGTCATTACCGACTACGCCGACAACCTGCAACGTTTGGCGCGCATTGTGGCGGCACTCGATGTGGCCAATGCCACTGGGGTCGAAGTCATTCAATTGAAGCACGCATTGGCCACCGATTTGGTGCCCATGCTGCAACGTTTGTTGGATTCGGGCGCTGCCAGCAACAATGCGGCGCAACCCACAGGTCAGACCGACACCTCCTTCAAGACCACCATCATGGCTGAAGCTCGTAGCAACTCTTTGGTGGTTCGGGCCGCCAACACCGCTCGCATGGCTTTGGCGCGCTCCTTAATTGCGCAACTAGATAGGCCCTCCGATTCAGGACCCAATGCCGCCAGTGGCAACATCCATGTGGTGTATTTAAAAAATGCAGATGCCACCAAATTGGCGGCAACTTTGCGCGCTGCTTTGACAGCGCAAACCGCTGCGCCTTCAGGCAATATGGGCAATTCGGGTAATCAGACCAGCACAACACCCAACAGCCCCAACAATGCTGCCAGCGCCAACACCACATTCAATACAGCGGGTGCACAGCCTTCAACAGGCGGACAAATTCAAGCCGATCCTTCTACCAATTCTTTGATCATTACCGCGCCCGAACCTCAGTACCGTCAATTGCGCGCCGTCATTGACAAGCTCGATGCACGCCGTGCGCAAGTTTTTGTCGAAAGTTTGATTGCCGAAGTAAGTGCCGAAAAAGCAGCCGAATTTGGCGTGCAATGGCAAGGCCCTGTTGGCAACAAAGGCGATACCAACATCGGTTTGTTGGGCACCAACTTTAAGGTGGGCGGTGCCAACCTTATTGCGTTGGCAACACAAGGCGCCAGTGGTGCAGTGGCACCGTCTTCAGGTTTGAACATCGGCCTTGCACACAACAACAATGGCACTTATGTGCTCGGATTTTTAGCGCGCTTTTTGCAAACCACAGGCGATGGGAATGTGCTGTCAACGCCAAACCTTCTGACACTAGACAACGAAGAAGCCAAAATTGTGATTGGTCAAAACGTGCCTTTTGTCACTGGCCAATACACCAATAACAATGCCAACGCCGGCTCGGTCAATCCCTTCCAAACCATTGAGCGCAAAGACGTGGGCTTGACCTTGCGCGTGAAGCCGCAAATCAGTGAAAACGGCACAGTTAAATTGCAAATTTACCAAGAGGTGAGCCGCCTTGACCCCGCTTCCATTGGTTCTGCCACGGGCCTCATTACCAACAAACGCTCCATTGAATCTAGCGTGTTGGTAGAAGATGGTGCCATTGTGGTTTTGGGTGGCTTACTGCAAGACGACTATGGCAACAGCCAAGAACGTGTGCCTGGCTTGGGTGATATGCCTGTGTTTGGCAACTTGTTTCGCGCTGAATCCAGAAGTCGCAAAAAAACCAACTTGATGGTGTTCTTAAGACCCGTTGTGGTTCGCGATGGCAACGCCACCGAAGGCCTGTCAATGGGGCGCTACGATCAAATGCGCGGCGCTCAAATTGAAGCGCAACCTGCGGCCAGCACTGGCCTGCCCAATGTGGGCGCACCCGTATTACCCCAAGCCACACGCAAACCCTGATGGCCCAAAGATTTCCCCTCCCTTACGCGTTTGCGCGCAGCCAGCAAGTTTTGCTGGAGGACGATGGCACGCGCCTCACGCTGTGGCTTTGCCCAGACAGCGGAGCCAACGCGCTGTCTGAAGTGATGCGCAAATGGGGCCACGACAACCTTGGCCTAGAAATTTCAAGAGAAGATTCAAACCTTCTGAGACAACGCATCAGCAAGGCTTACACTGCCCAGTTGGGGCCTGGTGAATCCAGTGCGGCTGCGGTGGTAAGCGAGGTCGAGTCAGAGGCGGACTTGTCTCGCATGATGCAAGAATTGCCCGCTGTTGAAGACTTGCTCGAAACCAGCGACGATGCCCCCATCATTCGCATGCTGAACGCGCTGCTAACGCAAGCTGCGCGCGATGGTGCCAGCGACATTCACATTGAGCCCTATGAGCGCCATTCCAGTGTGCGGTTTAGGGTCGACGGCAATTTACGCGAGGTGGTTCAGCCCAATCGGGCTTTGCATGCCGCCTTAATCTCCCGCCTCAAAATCATGGCCGAGCTCGACATTGCCGAGAAACGTTTGCCGCAAGATGGTCGCATCAGTTTGCGCTTGGGCTCACGCGCGGTCGACGTTCGTGTTTCGACTTTGCCCAGCGCCCATGGCGAACGCGCTGTGCTGCGTTTGTTAGACAAATCAGAAACGCGCCTGAGTTTAGAGTCTGTGGGCATGCAGGGCGCCACCTTGCAGCGCTTCCAACAATTGGTCAAGCAGCCGCACGGCTTGATCTTGGTTACCGGGCCAACGGGCTCGGGCAAAACCACCACGCTGTATGCGGCTCTGCAAAGTTTGGATGCCACAGGCAGCAACATCATGACGGTGGAAGACCCTATCGAGTATGAATTGGCGGGCGTGGGCCAAACACAGGTCAATGCCAAAATTGATTTGACCTTTGCCAAGGCCTTGCGCGCCATCCTGAGGCAAGATCCCGACATCATCATGATTGGTGAAATTCGAGATTTTGAAACGGCGCAAATTGCCATTCAAGCGTCTATGACGGGCCATTTGGTTTTGGCCACATTGCACACCAACGATGCGGCCAGTGCCGTGACACGGCTCACTGACATGGGCATAGAGCCCTTCCTTTTAAGTTCTTCTTTGTTGGGTGTTTTGGCCCAGCGCTTGGTCCGTAAGGTCTGCACGCGTTGCCAAGGCAACGGTTGCCAACACTGCGCACAAACTGGCTATGCGGGTCGCACCGGCATCTTTGAATTGCTGATCACGGACGATGCCTTGCGTGCTCAAATTCATGCCAAGCAATCTGAAGCCCACATTCGTGAAGCGGCTGTGGCGGGTGGCATGGTCCTAATGCGCGAAGACGGCGAGCGACTGGTACAAATGGGCATCACCAAAGCCGAAGAATTATTGCGCGTCACCAGAGACTGATGAAGATGCGCATTGTTTTTTTCTGGGTTTTGTTCTTTTGTGCCAACAGCATGGCGCAAGACTTTTCAGAAGACATCCCAGACAAAGCGACTGAAGAGGCCGTGCAAAACGCTATCAAGGAACCAGCACCCAGCACCTTAAAGTACACATTGGGTTTGAAAATTCGCATGGACGATATCCATCAAAACACCCAAAGCAACAAACTCAGACCTGTGGTGGGATTGCGCTATGGAAAATGGCGGGTGGGCATTGGCGATGGTGAAGAATGGTTGCGCTTTAACAGTTTCAGAAAAGAACCCTCGCTAAGTTATCAGTTAATTGAAAAGCGCAACGTCGATTTAGGGTTGTCAATGCGCGTTCACAACCTCAATACTGGCGAATCATTTGATGCATTTGAACCCGGACGTAAAACCTTGCGTGGCCGTTTGCTTTCCAATTTACGCATCAATCGACGTTGGACGGCTGGGGTTGAGTTGACGCATGACCTGCTCAACCGCGGCGATAGCAGTACGGTGAGCTTGGGCGTCTCCTACGCTTGGCCGCTTACTAACCATAGCGAGCTGAGCCTTAACACTGGTGTGAAATGGGCCACTGCAGAGCATTGGCGAACTGCAGCCGGAACGTATCGAACAGGCATAGAAGGATTGACCACCCGCATTGGTTCAGTTGGCTCTGGCCTCAGTTACAAACACAGCCTGTCCAAACAATGGGCTTGGTTTAGCATTTTGGACATCAACAAGGATGTGGGCAATGTTGCCCGACTGTCTGGGCCCAATGTCCACGTGAGCGGCCAAGTAGGCTTCTTGTATTTCGGGCGATAAGCCACAGACCAACGCTTTACAACTGACCTATGCCTGCCTACTCTTTTGAAGCTTTGCAAAACGACGGTGCGTTGCGAAAAGGCGTGATGGAAGCCGACAGCGCCAAAGCTGCGCGCAACCAGCTCAGAGCGCAGTCCTTGGTGCCCTTGACCGTGCAAGCATTAGGCGCTGACAAAAGTACCCCGAAAAGCATTTGGCAACTTGAAATTGGCTCACGCAAATGTTTCTCTGCGCAAGAGTTGGCCGTTTGGACCCGGCAGTTGGCCAGCTTAGTGGGCAGTGGACTGCCACTAGAGCGCGCATTGACAGCCCTGAGTGACGAAGCTGAATCAGAAAAACAAGCGCACCTGATTGCCAGTTTGCGCGCTGAAGTTAATGCGGGTTTGGGCTTGGCCAAAGCCATGGGACAACATCCTGCAGAGTTTTCTTCGCTTTACACCGCCGTCATCAGTGCGGGTGAACAAGGGGGCAATCTGGGGCAAGTACTGACGCAATTGGCCGACGATTTGCAAGATCAGCAAACACTCAAAGCCAAGCTTTTGAGTGCGTCCTTGTACCCTGCCATCGTCAGCCTCATTGCGCTAGTCATTGTGATTTTCTTGCTCAGCACCGTGGTGCCGCAAGTGGCGCAAGTTTTTTCGGGCAGTCAAAGAAAGTTACCGGGCCTTACGGTGGCCATGTTAAGTTTGAGTGATTTTGTTCGCAACCAAGGCTGGCTGCTTTTGTTGTTGCTGGCATTGGCATGGGCGGCCTTTCATCAAGCCATGAAACAAATGGTCCTGCGCATTCAATTTGATGCTGCATTTTTGCGCTTGCCCATTGTGGGCCGACTGGCCACAGGCTACAACATGGCCCGCTTTGCCAGCACCTTGGCCATGCTCACAGGCGCAGGTGTGCCCATCTTGAAAGCCATGCAATCGGCCGCAGACACTTTGTCCAACCAAGCCATGCGCAACGATGTGATAGACGCCTTGGTCTTGGTTCGAGAAGGTGCCCCATTGGCCATGGCCTTGGGTCAGAAAAAACGCTTTCCCAGTTTGCTGGCCATGTTTGCGCGCTTGGGTGAACAAACAGGCCAATTGCCAGTCATGTTGCAGCGTGCGGCACAACAGTTATCGGCCGATGTTCAACGCCGTGCCATGGCCTTGGCCACCATCCTAGAACCCTTGCTGATTGTTCTCATGGGCGGTGTCGTCATGCTGATTGTCTTGGCCGTTCTGATGCCCATCATGGAATTGAATCAATGGGTCAAGTAATGTTGTCGTCAACCATCAACCATTTGAGGAGCGCACTATGCCAGTCAGCTTAGACGGTCAATTGGTGGTGGCCATTTCCTCCCGCGCGCTGTTTGATTTTGAAGAAGAAAACAAAGTCTTCGAACAAAGCGACGATCGCGCTTACATGAAGCTTCAGTTGGAGCGACTTGAAGCACCCGCCAAGCCAGGCGTGGCATTTTCTTTGGTCAAAAAATTATTGGCATTCAACGATGCCAACACACAGCGCGTCGAAGTGGTTATTTTGTCGCGCAACGATCCTGTTTCTGGCATGCGTGTGTTCAGGTCGGCGCAACACTATGGCTTGCCCATTCAACGTGGCAGTTTTACGCGGGGCCAATCGCCTTGGCGTTATTTAAAGCCGCTGAATGCCAATTTGTTTTTGTCGACACACTTGTCCGATGTGCGCGCCGCTTTGGATGCCGGCGTGCCTGCAGCGCAGGTCTATCCCAATTCGGCGCATGCCTCAGAGGCTCATCCCCATGAAGTTCGAATTGCCTTTGACGGTGACGCAGTCCTTTTTTCAGATGAAGCTGAACGAGTTTTTCAAGCTGAAGGCCTGTCTGCATTTCAAGCGCACGAACATGCCAAGGCCTCACAACCCTTATCAGCCGGGCCTTTCAAGCCATTGCTCACGGCATTGCACCGCTTGCAACAAGAAGGCACACCGGCCATTCGCATTCGGACGGCCTTGGTCACTGCGCGCAGTGCGCCGGCCCACGAGCGCGCCATTCGCACCCTGATGCAATGGAACATTGAAGTGGACGAAGCGATGTTTTTAGGGGGCTTGCCCAAGGGTGAGTTTTTGAAAGAGTTTGAGCCCGACTTTTTCTTTGATGACCAAACTGGTCACATTGAATCGGCGTCGCAGCATGTGCCTGCGGGGCATGTGGCCAGTGGTGTCAGCAACCCACCTAGCTCGCCGTCTGAAACTTAGTTCTTCGAAGCTTAGTTCTTCGACATTTAAGTCTCTGAAGAATGGGTGGGCGAAGGAATTTCTTTCCTGCGTCCCTCGCGCCTGGCAATCCAAATCGTAGATACCAAAATAACGGCTGCGCCCATCCAGGTCCATTGACTGGGCAAATCGCCAAACACCATCCAACCCAAAATCGTTGTCCACACCAAATCTAAAAATCGCAAAGATTGGGTCGACGAAATATCTGCTTCGCTAAACGCTTTTGTCAAACTGTAGTGGCCCAGCGTTCCCAAGACGCCCGTGACCATAAAGCCAGCCCATTGCAGCAATGTGGGCTGTTGCCAATTGAGCAAGGCCAAGGGCAAGCTGAACAAGGTAACAGTGATGGACTGCCACATCACAATCACACCCGGCTTTTCGGTGCGCGTTAAATGTTTGGTGATGAGAAAAGAAGCCGCAAAAATGGGCGATGAGGCCAGCATGACCAAGTTGTACCAACCGCCATCACCCGACAAGTTGGGAAAGACTACTAAGAACACACCTGCAAAGCCAATGGCCGCCGCAATCCATCGATCCTTGCGCATGGGCTCGCCCAAAAACCACGCAGCCCCCAGCATGATGAAGATTGGCCCCGTAAAACCAATGGCGGTCATGTCGGCCAATGGAATGTGAGGCAAGGCTGTGAACCAAAACATCAATCCAACCGTGTGCACGCCACCGCGCCAAAATTGGCCTTTCAAGTCATTGGGAACATATGCTCTGACGCCCTGATGCCATATCAATGGAAGCATGAAAATCAAGCCGCAAAAGTAGCGTAAAAATTGGGCCTCAAAGGGGTCCATTTGCATGGCAAAGTAGCGAGCAATGGTATTGAGGACCGAAAACATCACCCCACCGATGGCCATCCAAATCATGCCACGCACAGGCGGGGGCAATCTTTGAAACCGTCGAGAATTCTGCAGATGGGTCAGCGTTAGCAAACGCTGAAGGGATGTCGGAATGAGTCTTGGCACCCGGTCACTATAAATGACGTGCCTCCAGGCAACAGTCTCATGCGTTACCGGTCAAAGATTTGTGACCTCAGATATGAAAAACGGGCCCGAAGGCCCGTTTGTTTGCTCACAGAACTGCAAATTAGTTGTTTTGCAAGGCTGCAATGCGTTCTTCAATGGGCGGATGAGTTGAAAACAACTGACCAATGCCACCCGCAATGCCCATGGCTGCCATGCTTTTTGGCAACTCGGCGGTGTGCAAACCACCCAAGCGGGCCAAAGCATTCACCATGGGTTGCTTGCGGCCCATCAGTTGGGCTGCTCCGGCATCGGCACGGAACTCGCGTTGACGGCTGAACCAGGCCACCACAATGGCCGCCAAAAAGCCCAACAAGATGTCCAACACGATGGTGGTGATCCAGTAACCCATACCAGGGCCTGTATTTTCTTCGTCGTTTTTGCGCAAGAAGTTGTCGACGGCAGAACCCACCACGCGAGACAAGAACACGACAAATGTGTTCATGACACCTTGAATGAGGGTCATGGTGACCATGTCGCCATTGGCGATGTGCGCCACTTCGTGGGCCAAGACGGCCTCAATTTCTTCGTGGGTCATGTTTTGCAACAAGCCCGTAGAAACCGCGACCAAGGCCGAGTTTT
>CANKXC010000073.1 GCA_947487355.1 Comamonadaceae bacterium
CGTGTTCGTTTTTCATCAGCTTGCACCACTTCTGTGGGGCTAGGCATGGTGTGAACCGTCATGCCCAAGGGGGCATCTGTCCATTGAGCGTTTTCAGGACTGGGCGCTGACTTTGGATTTGAGACGGGGTCGGACAATTTGGAACCAGACATAAAGCAATGCAATCAAAAACGCCAATCCAAACCACTGGAAGGCATAACCATAGTGTTTCTGAACACCTGTTGCGACCTGAGGCCATTCACGCAGCAAACCTTCAGAGGCTGAGCCCTGTTGAATGACTGAAATCTCTAACAAAGGCAATCCAGTTTCAACACGAAAATTTTGCAAGTCTAGATTTTGCCGTATTACTGCTTTGCCTTCCTCGCCCAAGGCATAAAGCTTGGACGGGGGCAAGGCTATCAGACCGTTCAGTGAGACCGGGCCAGCGGGGGTTTGGATAGCTGGCAAGCGCGAACGGTCTGTAAAGTCTCGGGCAATCCAACCGCGTTGAACCACCACCACGGCACCCGTCGCTTGAATCTTGAACGGCGTCAACACATAGAAGCCGGGTCGTGCATTCATTTGCCGGTTGTCTAAGTAAACTGTGAATGGGGCTAACCATTCTCCTTCCAATTGAATGGGGCGGTGGACTAAACCAGACCGCTTGCCTTCGGAGTCTTGCGATGTGCCCAAAAAAGCGCCATCCAGCGTAGGCATCTGTCCTTTTTTCGTGATTTCTGCCTGCCAATCGAGTTTGGACTGTGCCCTGTCCAGCTGCCAAAAACCCAAAGCGCACGTGATGCCAACACACACAAGCGCCAACAAGAACCACAACACCATTTGAAGGTGTGTGTTCTTTTTTGCGGGCGCTGAAAATGCTGACCAACTCATCCGATAATTCCCGTTATGAAAATACTAGTTGCACTTGCGTTCATTGCCATTTTGGCCAGCCTGGGTTCCGCCCTCTTCTACATGATGCGAGGCGGCAATCAGATTGATTCTGATTCAACCGAAGGCAGCCCATCGACACCCGCGCCAAAGGGCAACATGGTGAAAGCCTTGGCCATTCGTGTTGGCTTCTCCATTGTGCTCTTTATCTGCATTTTGATTGCGTGGAAGATGGGTTACATCCAGCCTTCTGGAATACCTGCAGGTGCTTGAGCTCTTTCAATCTGAGGACTTGCTCAGGTCGTTCACAAAAAAAGCGCCCATTGGCGCTTTTTTTCGGACTAAGCCTGATTACATCCAGTAAACCAGAATGTACAAACCCAGCCACACCACGTCCACGAAGTGCCAGTACCAAGCCGCACCTTCAAAACCGAAGTGACGGTCTTTAGTGAAGTGGCCCTTTTGCAAGCGCAAGGTAATGAACAACAACATGAGCATACCGACAAACACGTGGAAGCCGTGGAAGCCTGTGAGCATGTAGAAGGTTGAGCCATACACGCCAGAGGACAATTTCAAATTCAGGTCGCTATAAGCATGTGAATATTCGTAGCCTTGCACGAACAAGAAGACCACACCCAACAACACCGTCATCCACATGAACTTGATGGTTTTGCTGCGGTCACCATGCTGCAATGCGTGGTGGGCAATGGTCAAGGTAACGCCAGAAGTTAACAACAAAGCGGTGTTGATGGTGGGCAACCAGAATGGACCCATGGTTTGGAAGGGCTCAACAATGCCAGCAGGTGAGGCAGTTGCGCCAGCAGCAATGGAGGGCCAAACAGCTTTGAAGTCGGGCCACAAGAGTGCGTTTTCTAAGCTGCCCAGTGCAGGCAAAGAATGAGAGCGAGCCCACCACAAAGCGGTGAAGAAGGCACCAAAGAACATCACTTCAGAGAAGATGAACCAAGTCATGCTCCAACGGAACGACAAATCAATTTTGCGGCTGTACATGCCGCCTTCGCTTTCGCTGATGGCTTCGCTGAACCACTGGTACAAAACAACCAACCACCAAATCAGGCCTGCAAACAGGGGGTACTTGCCCCACTCTTCACCATTCACCCATTGACCCGCGCCCAAGATAACCAAGAACAAGCCAAAAGCGGCCATGACCGGATGGCGTGATGGATGGGGCACATAGTAGTAAGGCGTTGTGCCGTGTGCTGTAGAACTCATACTTGCTCCTGCTCTCTCTTAAACGTAATTTGTTCAATGATTATGACAAGGTGTTTGGCTGTGCCACCACCCAATTGACGAGGGCAATCAAGCCCACGACAAAAATAAATGCCAATGAAATACCAACCACCAACACATGAAAGGGGTTGAGCTTGGCCATGTCTTCTTGGCCTTCGCTGTTTTTTCTCAAACCAATGAAGGACCAAAGCACCGCTTGCACGGTTCGAAAAAATGAAATTTGACTGCCGCTCATGAGCCAACCTTGGGAGTAAAGACCGCTAAAGGCGTTGCTGCCACAGGGGTGGAGGCGGGAGCGGCTGGCGTTTTGCCGCCCACTTCAAAAAATGTATACGACAAGGTAATGGTGGTGACGTCTTTGGAAAGCTTGGGGTCAATCACAAAGGCAACGGGCCATTCCTTTTTTTCACCAGGCTCTAGGGTGTATTGGCTAAAGCAGAAACACTCCAATTTGTTGAAGTGGGCTGCTGCCTGATTGGGTGCATAACTGGGAATGGCTTGTGCAGCCATTCGTCTGTTTTGCACATTTTGAAATTGGTACATGACGGTAGCCAGTTCACCAGGATGAACTTGCACGGAGCTTTGCGCTGGTTTGAAGTCCCAAGGTCCACGCGCATTGGCATCAAACTCAACGGTGATGGTGCGCGAATAATCCACCTGAGTGTTGCTGGGGTTAGCCGCTTTGCCTGTTACACCATTGCCCGGCACTTGACGCTCTGAAATAGACAGAATGTTGATGCCTGTCATTTCACAGATGTGCTTGTAGATGGGAATGAGCGCATATCCAAATGCAAACATGCCGGCCGCAACGATGGCCAACTTGCTCACCATTTTGATGTTTTCGCGGTAGATGCTCATTTGGCGTGGTAATTTAAGCTGCGTTTGAGAGGGGTGCTTAACGAGAAGTCAGCACCACCATCTTGACCAAGAAGCCCAAGAAGAAAACCACCGCCACCGAGGCCAAAATCAGGCCTAGGCGAGCGTTGCTTTTCTTTTGTTCAGGGGTTGCGGCCATGATCGATCAATTAACCAATAACGCGGGTAGCCGTAGCGTCCAGCTTGGGTGGGTTTTCGAAAGTATGGAACGGTGCGGGAGATGGAACTTCCCACTCCAAACCTTCAGAAGCTTCCCATGGCTTTTGCGGTGCTTTGGCACCTTGTCCGCGCATGCAAGGCACCACGACGAACAAGAAGAAGTAAACCTGCGCAAAACCGAACAAGAAACCACCCACTGAGGCAATGGCATTGAAGTCGGCAAACTGCATGGGGTAGTCGGCGTAGCGACGTGGCATACCGGCCAAGCCCAAGAAGTGCATGGGGAAGAATGTGATGTTGAAGGAAATAAGTGACCACCAGAAGTGGATCTTGCCACGGCCTTCGTTGTACATCACGCCAGTCCACTTAGGCAACCAGTAGTAAGCACCGGAGAACATGGCAAACAATGAACCCGCCACCAACACATAGTGGAAGTGAGCCACCACGTAGTAGGTGTCTTGCAATTGAATGTCAATGGGGGCCATGGCCAAAATGAGACCTGTGAAGCCGCCCATGGTGAACACGAAGATGAAGCCGATGGCAAACAACATGGGTGTTTCAAACGTCATGGAGCCGCGCCACATGGTGGCAATCCAGTTGAAAATTTTCACAGCAGTTGGAACCGCAATCAACATGGTGGCGTACATGAAGAACAACTGGCCAGTCACAGGCATGCCGGTTGTAAACATGTGATGAGCCCACACAATGAAAGACAAGATGGCGATAGAAGAAGTGGCATACACCATAGAGGCATAACCGAACAACTTTTTGCGTGAGAAAGCAGGAACCACTTGGCTGATGATGCCGAAGGCCGGCAAAATCATGATGTACACCTCGGGGTGACCGAAGAACCAGAAGATGTGCTGGTACATGACGGGGTCGCCACCACCGGCTGGGTTGAAGAAGCTGGTACCAAAGTGACGGTCAGTAAGCGTCATGGTGATAGCGCCAGCCAACACAGGCATGACTGCAATCAACAAGTAGGCGGTAATGAGCCAAGTCCATGCAAACATGGGCATCTTCATGAGCGTCATGCCTGGGGCACGCATGTTCAAGATGGTGACGATGATGTTGATCGAGCCCATGATGGATGAGGCGCCCAAAATGTGCAATGCAAAAATACCGGCATCCATGGAGGGACCCATTTGCAATGTCAGGGGTGCGTACAAAGTCCAACCCGCAGCTGGTGCGCCACCGGGCATGAAGAATGAACCCGCCAACATAATGGCCGCAGGAATCATGAGCCAGAAGCTGAAGTTGTTCATGCGGGCGAAGGCCATGTCGGATGCGCCAATTTGCAGCGGAATCATCCAGTTAGCAAAGCCCACAAAAGCCGGCATGATGGCGCCGAACACCATGATGAGGCCGTGCATGGTGGTGAGCTGGTTGAACAATTCAGGATTGACTAATTGCAGACCTGGCTGATACAACTCAACGCGGATGAGCAGCGCCAAAATGCCGCCGATCATTAACATGGCAAAGCTGAACAGCAAATACAAAGTACCAATGTCTTTGTGATTGGTGGCATACACCCAACGGCGCCAGCCGGTGGGCGCACCGTGGTGATCATGGTCGTCATGACCGTGGGCTTGATCGTGAGGATGGAGAACAGCGCTCATCTTGATTTCCTTTAAATACTCTTAAAAGTACTTGATTACTTGCGTGCAGCCAGCACTTCTGCTGGTTGAACGACTTGCCCGGTTTTGTTAGACCAATTGTTTTTGGTGTAAGTGATTACAGCCGCAATTTCTGTGTCTGACAATTGTTTCCATGCAGGCATGGCTTGGTTGTTTTGGCCATTCAGCAGAACTGCAATTTGTTTGGCTTTGTCGGCATTCAAAACAACTGCGGAGCCGTCCAAGGCTTTAATAGAACCCACCGCTTTACCAGCAGCTTGGTGGCAAGCCACGCAGTTGGCTGCATACACTTTTTCACCACGCTTGAGAGAGTCTTCTAAGGCCCAAACTTTGTTGGGATCATCGGCTTTGGCAGCCATTTTTTTCTTCTCTTCATCGACCCACTTGGAATAATCTTCAGCAGACAACACTTTTACGTTAATTGGCATGTAGGCATGCTCTTTGCCGCACAACTCTTGGCACTGACCGTAGAACATGCCAGTTTTTTCTGCACGAAACCAAGTGTCGCGCACAAAGCCGGGAATGGCGTCTTGCTTGATACCGAATGCTGGTACCGCAAAAGCGTGAATCACGTCATTGGCGGTGGTAATGATGCGGATTTTTTTACCGACGGGCACAACCATGGGATTGTCGACTTTGAGCAAGTAGTCGTCGCCAGAAGGCTTGCCCGTATTGGACATTTCGCGCTGTGCGTTGTCCAAGGTAGAAATGAAGCCAATGCCTTCGCCTTCACCCTTGATGTAGTCGTAGCCCCACTTCCACTGGTAGCCAGTGGCTTTGATGGTGAGGTCGGCGTTGGTGGTGTCTTTTTGGGCAACCAAAACTTTGGTGGCTGGGAGCGCCATCAAAATAACAATGATGAAGGGCACGATGGTCCAAATGACTTCAACGGTCATGGACTCGTGAAAAGTAGCGGGCTTATGGCCCACAGATTTGCGGTGCTTCCAGATGGAATAAAACATGACCGCAAACACAGCCACAAAAATGACTGTGCACAAAACCATCATGAACACATGCAGGGAGTGCTGCTCTTCAGCAATCTTGGTGACTGCAGGATGAAAATCAAGTTGATTGACAGCAGGGCCGCCTGGCAAGTCTTTGACAGCGTGCGCGGCTGTTGCCACCCAAGCGCCAGCCCAAATACCTGCTTTGCCCAGCAAAGACACCAATGTTTTGGAAATGCTCTTCATAGTTTTCACTAACTTCCAAGTTTCAAAATGAAACCACTACAGTTGTTACAAAAGGGAACACAGAAAGGGGCTTTACACACAGTCACGAGAGGACTGTTCTCGGTTAGGCCCGTCGGGCGAAATTTTAACCGAGTTGGAAGCCAAGTTTGAGAATTATCAAACTTGATTTGGTTTCTTTAGGGGATTTCTCAGCATTTGACGCATGTCATCTAAGCCAATTCGACTTTGCGAATCAACTTTGATGCGCGGTTGTGGCTTCAAGGCATGACCGTAGACCACCTCGAAAGTGAGCACCAGTCGGCCTTCCGCCTCTTTTTTGGCCAAAGACATCAGTGCATGTTGGAATTCTTCATGCCATTTTTTGCCACGCAATCCTGCAAATCGACTGACATGAAAATTACGCCCTAACTTACGCAAATCTTCCACAAGTTTTTCTGAATTGACGTAGGTCAAGCTGATTTTTTCCATGTCCATGACCGGTTCGGCAAAACCTGCATGGACCAACATGTCGCCCCAATCGTGCATGTCCGTGAATTCATGCGCCGGCATGGGCCAGTTTTGGGCGGCATAAACGTTTCTCAATTCTTGAAGTGTGTCGGGGCCTAAGCAAGAAAACATCAAGAATCCATCGACCGCCAAAACGCGATGCCACTCTGCCAACAATGCTTGCGGCGACGCCTGTTGATGCAACAACATGTTGGCCCAAACCATGTCCATGCTGTTGTTGGCAAGGGGGCTTGCCTGCAAGCCTTTGCGAAACCAACTTTGTGGACGCCACCAAGGCGCATTGATTTTGTCCCTCACCCATTCAGCTTCACCTGAACGCTCTGCCGTTAAATACCCTTTTGATTCAGGGTAAATTTTTTGCAACAAAGTTAATGCATTGAGACCCGCGCGAACAGGATTCCAAAAGGCCCATGTCTTTGGCTGCAAGCGAATAAAAGGAAGCCTTTCCGCCATGCGCTGCGCCACTTCTTCATGCAGCCATGGCGATCCAGTCGAGGCCTGCTTTGTCGCGCCCGCCCACGGCATGTGCGCCCATCTGTTTGCGGCAATGGGATCTAAACTGGGCGGACGTTCGTTGGGCATGCAAATGAAAGTTGTGATGATCAGATGGGTGAGTATATTGATTCATGATCAAGCTCCCAAGCCAATGTGCCATTTGCCGAGCGTGGCCATCGCATGCCCTTTGCGACCAATGTGTCGCAGCGTTTGCTCGGCCAGTTTTGCGCTGCCCACTTTGTGCCGCCGAACTCAGCACCTTGGCTTGTAGCGCATGCGCCCAACAAGCCCCCGAGCTTGATGCATGCTGCGTCGCCCTGTCATACACCTGGCCGTGGACTTCACTCATTGCAAAGTTCAAGTTTTACAACGACGCAGCATGGGCCAGACACTTTGCACTGCTCATGAAAAGCGCGCCTTTTGCAGAAGACGCGCTCTTACATGCCCAAGTCCTCATCCCCATTCCATTGTCAAAAGAACGCCTCGCCCTGCGCGGCTTTAACCAATCCCTGATGTTGGCTCAACAACTAAGCAGGCATCAAACTCAGTCTCAAACTTTGCTTCGCCTGAAAAACACTGTTCCGCAAAGTTCTCTAAAAAGAAGTCAGCGATTGACCAATCTCACGGGTGCATTTGCTGTATCGCCCCTCAAGGCTGCCCAGCTGCGCGGCAAAAATATTTTGCTCATTGACGATGTCGTGACCAGTGGCGCTACGCTCAACTTTGCGGC
>CANKXC010000074.1 GCA_947487355.1 Comamonadaceae bacterium
AGTCAGCTGCAAACACGGGCCACGCAAAGCGGATTGCAAGTCATTGAATTAAGAGTTGCCCCAGCCCCAGATGCACATGGTTTTGAAAGCTCGCGCCTGTTTTTTCAAATGAAGGGCTCAGAGCGCGCTACCTATGCGTATTGGCAAACTTTGAATCGGCTGTTGAGCAATGGTGTCTGGCTCAACTTGTCGTGGCTGCTTCAAGCCGATGGCCAGTACTTGATGGCGGCACAAATGAATTTGTGGTGGGATGCGCAAGATGCTGATACCGACACGGGGGTTGAAGTTCGGTGGCAAGACCCCTTGGTGCCTAAGTCAAAAGAACAGGCGCCTCATGTCTTTCCAGAGCAAAGCCACACCCAGATGCGATTGGTGGGAACTGGCTTGTCTGGCGCCACCTGGGCTTTGGTTAAATCGGGTCATCAAGTGTTGCCCATTTACACAGGGCAATATTTGGGCAGCGAACGGGCCAAGATTCAATTTGCCAATGCGCAAGGCCTTTGGGGCGTAGTGGACGACGGACCCCTTCAAAAACTGCTGGTTTGGGAGGCAGCTGCACCATGAAATCTAGGCCAGTTTTAGCCAATGAATTTTTCTCAATCATTTTCAATGGTTTCATCAAATGCATCTTGCTGCTGAGTTGGATGGGTCTTTGCACGGGACAGGCGCTTGCAGCAGCCGACGCCAAAATGAAGTGGAATTTTCAGAACATTGAAATCAAGGCCTTGCTTCAATCGTTGGCTGAAATTGGTCAACACAATTTGATCGTAGCCGATGGTGTGACGGGACACGTCAGTTTGCATTTAAGGGACATGACGTGGCGCGAAGCACTGCAAGTGGTGGTCAGCGCCAAAGGGCTGGTCATGACCGATAAGGCGGGCGTGTTGTGGATCAGTGCACCGGTCGTCACTTCTGAAAATTTGCAAACCTTGGCCATTCCCTTGAAATACGCCAAAGCTTTGGACATTGCACAGCGCTTGCAGCTTGCTTCAGTGGGTGCCGCATCAGGTTCTTCAGGTGGCTCGGCATCTGGTGCTTCAGGTGGTGCTTCAGTAGGTGCGGTTTCTCACCGGTGGATGAGTGCCAAGGGCACCGTTATGGCCGAGCCTCGAACCAATCAACTGTTCTTTTTAGACACGCCTGCCTATCTCAAGCAATTGCAAATGGTCATTCAGCAATTGGATGTGCCGGTTCGCCAAGTCTTGATTGAAGCCAAAATTGTGGAAGCAGAAGAGCAGTTTGGCAAATCGCTAGGTGCCCGTTTGGGGGGCGCTTATGCCGCCAGTTTTGCCGCGCCTTTGTCGGCTTCAGCACGGCCTGTCTATGTGGCGGTGGGGGCACAGGGCCTGCCCTCTGCAGGCGGCGTACAGCCTGGTTATTTGCTCAATTTACCTGCTGGATCTGCGGGTCAAGCCTTGTATGCACCGCCATCATTTGCTGTGTCTTTGTTCAACGCGGGTGCCAATCAGTTTTTGAACCTTGAAATTTCGGCCATGGAGGCCGATGGCAAGGGGCGGGTGGTGGCCAGTCCCCGCGTCATTACGGCCGATCAAACCAAAGCGCTCATTGAACAAGGCACAGAACTGCCTTATCAAGTGAGCAATGGCACTGGCGCGGCGTCTATTTCATTCAGAAAAGCCAATTTGAAATTGGAGGTGACACCTCAAATTACGCCCGAAGGCGCGGTGGTGCTGGAGTTGGACATTGCCAAAGACAGCGTGGGCCAAATTACCACGGCAGGCTTTGCCATCAACACCAAACATGTCAAAACGCAGGTCCTGGTTGACAACGGCGGCACCGTGGTCATTGGTGGCATTTTGGAGGCTGCAGACAAAGACGATGTGGCCAAGGTGCCGGGCTTGGGGCAATTGCCTGGCTTGGGTTGGTTGTTTAAAAGCCAACAATTGACGCAAAGAAAAACAGAAATGTTGATTTTTGTAACCCCGCGCGTGCTGGCAGACGCTGTGCCCGTAGCCGCCTCGAATACACTTGGAGCTTCAATCGTTCCTTAGATTTCTACTTTTGCTCATTATTTTTGTTGGCCTTCCAGGATCTGGCAAAACGACCATCGGCAGACAGATGGGGCGTCGCCTTGGCTTGCCTTTTTTAGACTCCGACGGCGTCATTGAGCAAAGGTTGGGCTGTTCAATCAGAGAATTCTTTGACCGCGAAGGCGAAGAAAGATTCCGAGACATTGAGCAAAGTGTCCTAGACGACTTGAGCAAATACCATCATGGCATTTTGTCGACAGGGGGCGGCTCTGTGCTGAGGGAGGCCAACCGCAAGCATCTGCATTTGCGCGGCAAGGTTGTTTATTTGCGCTCCACGCCCGAAGAAGTTTTCAGACGCTTGAAGCACGACATGCAACGCCCGTTGCTCCAGGTGAACGACCCCCTTGAAAAATTGAGAACCTTGTTCAATGTTCGCGATCCGCTATACCGTGAGGCCGCGCACTATGTGTTCGATACCGGCCGACCCAGCATCAACAAGTTGCTCAACGCCATCATTGAAAAGCTGGAGCTTTGCGGTTTTGATACCCATGCTTCTAATAACGCCTCTCAAAACGCCCCTCACCACGGTTCTCACCCTTCTTCGCACAGATCATGAATTCAAACCTCGTAGAAACCGTTCGCATTGATCTGGCCGATCGCAGCTATGACATCGTCATTGGTGAGAATTTATTCGATCAGGCGCTGACGTACCAAAATTTACCCAAAGCTTCTGCCGCGCTCATTGTTTCCAACACCACCATTGCACCTCTGTACGAAGCGGCATTGAAGCAGGCTTTGTCTGCCCATTACAAAACCATTCACACCGTGCACTTGCCAGACGGTGAAGCGCACAAAGATTGGGTGACTTTGAATCTCATCTTTGATGCGCTCTTAGGTCATGCCTGTGATCGAAAAACGGTGTTGTTTGCACTGGGCGGTGGCGTGGTGGGCGACATGACAGGCTTTGCTGCGGCCAGCTTCATGAGAGGCGTGCCTTTTGTTCAAGTACCCACCACTTTGCTAGCCCAAGTGGACTCGTCGGTGGGCGGCAAAACTGCCATCAACCATCCGATGGGCAAAAACATGATTGGTGCTTTTTATCAGCCCCAACGTGTGGTCTGCGACCTGTCTGTTTTGAAGACATTGCCTGCCCGCGAGATCAGCGCCGGCTTGGCCGAAATCATCAAATACGGCCCCATTGCCGACATGCCATTTTTTGAATGGATCGATGCCCACATTGACGAATTGCGCGAATGTGAGCCCAAGGCCATGGCGCATGCCGTGCGCAAAAGTTGTGAAATCAAAGCGCATGTTGTAGGGCAAGATGAGCGCGAAGCGGGCCTGCGCGCCATTTTGAATTTTGGTCATACCTTCGGTCATGCCATTGAAGCAGGCTTGGGTTATGGCGAATGGTTGCACGGCGAGGCGGTGGGCTGTGGCATGGTCATGGCGGCCCATTTGTCGCAAGCCATGGGCCTCATAGATGAGCCCTTTGTTCAAAGGTTAACTGGTCTTATTGCCCGTGCAGGTTTGCCCACAAAAGGCCCTGTGCTCAATGACAAAGACAACGCGGGCCAATACTTGGCGCTCATGCTGCATGACAAAAAATCGGTGGCCGGTGACATTCAGTTTGTGCTCATTGAAGGCCCTGGCAAAGCGCGCGTGAGTGCGGCACCCGAAGCCATGGTGCGCGCCGTGATTGATCGTTGCTGTGCTTGAAGTCTACGCTTGCCATCCCGAAAGCTCTCGCGGCCGCCGATATGCCGAAGCCCCTGCGCCCACGCGCAATGATTTTCAACGCGACCGCGACCGCATCGTTCACTCCACGGCATTTCGGCGCTTGGTTTACAAAACACAAGTCTTTTTAAATCACGAAGGCGATTTGTTCAGAACGCGTTTGACGCATTCTTTGGAAGTGGCGCAATTGGGGCGTTCTATTGCGCGATCGCTGGGTTTGAATGAAGACTTGGTTGAGGCTGTGGCCTTGGCGCATGACCTAGGGCACACACCCTTTGGTCATGCTGGACAAGACACGTTGAATGCGTGCATGAATGAGTTTGGTGGCTTTGAGCACAACCTGCAAAGTTTGCGCGTGGTCGATTTTTTAGAAGAACGCTACCCCGATTTTGACGGTTTGAATTTAACCTTTGAAACACGCGAAGGCATTTTGAAACATTGCGCCAGACGCAATGCTTTGCTCATTGAAGCCCAAGAACCTGGTGGCATTGCGCATCGATTTTTGAATGGCACAGAGCCCAGCCTCGAAGCGCAGTTGTGCAACTTGGCCGATGCCATTGCCTACAACGCGCACGACATTGATGACGGCGTGCGTTCAGGTTTGCTAACACTGTCGCAACTGGAAGAAGCGCCTTTGTTTGCGCAATACAAAACATTCACATTGCAACAACATCCAGCTTTGTCAGAGCCCACTAAAGCCAGACGCCTGCTGTATGAAACCATTCGCCGCATGCTGAGCGATCAGGTCTATGACGTGATTGATGTGACGCGTGCCAATTTGCAAAAGCATCAACCCAAGTCGGCTGACGAGGCGCGCCAAGCCGGACCTTTGGTGGCCTTTGGTACCGAAATGGCGGGTCGCGTGCAAGACATGAAATCATTTTTGTTCAAGCACTTGTACCGCCATCCGCAGGTCATGGAAATGACCAACAATGCGCAAACGGTGGTGCGTGAATTGTTTGATGCATACCTCAGCCGGCCGCAAGAAATGTCGCCTGATTTTTCTAGGCGTGAAGAGACGCCTCGTGCCGTGGCCGATTACATTGCGGGCATGACGGACCGCTATGCCACCCGCGAGCACGAACGTCTAACGGGGCGCAGATTGTTTGCATGAACAGCGCTCGGGAAATTGAAACACCTGAGTCTGCAGTGGCAGCTTATGTGCTCATTTTTTCGGGTGTGGTGGCGGCATTGCAAATTGGCAAGTTACCGCCTGCACTCCCTGAAATTAGCCAAGCCTTGGGCATGACCCTCACGCAGTCGGGCTTCTTGCTGTCATTCATACAACTGGCCGGCATGAGTTTGGCACTGGCCATTGGCATGTCGGCAGACACCTTTGGTGCTAAGCGGTCCATGCTCTTGGGTTTATTGTTATTGGGCCTAGCCAGTGGCATGGGTTCAATGGCCACAGGCGTTGGCAGTCTCATGGTCTGGCGTATTTTTGAGGGCCTTGGTTTTTTATGCGTGGTGCTGCCTGCACCAGGTTTAATTCGTCAGCATGTCAATGCGTTGCAATTGCGCAAATTGTTGGGCTACTGGGGTGCCTATATGCCTGCAGGTACAGCGCTCACATTGTTGATCGGCCCTTTGTGGTTGCCAGAGTGGGGCTGGCGCAGTTGGTGGTTGTTGTTTGCTTTGCTGTCTTGGGCCATGGCTTTTGTGCTGTGGCGCGTGGTGCCTGCAGATGTGTCGCTTACTTCGGTTGGAATTCACTGGCAACAACGTTTGCGTGAAACGCTCAGTGCACCGGGGCCGTGGTGGGTTACCTTGTGCTTTGGCATGTATTCGGGGCAGTGGTTGGCGGTGGTTGGATTCTTGCCCTCCATTTATACGCAAGCAGGTTTGTCAGGCGCAACCTTGGGCGTTTTGACAGCATTTGCAGCGGCCGTCAACATCCTGGGCAATGTCATGTCTGGGCGTTTGTTGCAAAAAGGTTTTCATCCCAGTTTGTTGTTGGTGATGGGATTCATTGCCATGGCACTGGGTGCTTTTTTGGCTTTTTCAGACCTCACTTTGAGCATGTCCTGGTTGCGTTATGCGGGTGTGTTGTTGTTCTCAAGTTGTGGCGGCTTGGTGCCTGGCACGCTGTTTTATTTGGCGGTGCGCTTGGCGCCACAAGAGAGAAATGTTTCAACCACCGTTGGCTGGATGCAGCAGGGTTCTGCCGCGGGTCAATTTGCAGGACCACCCTTGGTGGCCTTGTTGGCTACGGGTGTGGGCGGCTGGCAATGGACCTGGCTGGCCACCTCAACGTGTTGTGTTTTAGGATGTGTGTTGGCCCTGTTAATTGCGCGTACTTTGAACAAGCAAAGCCTATGACCTCAAGTGATCTAGAAGCCTCAAACAATTCGAATAGTTCAAATAGTTCAGATCAGGAAGTGGCTCGCATCATGGTGCAAGACACCTTGCGTTGGTTAGAGCGTGCCGTCATTGGTTTGAATTTGTGTCCGTTTGCCAAGGCTGTGTATGTCAAGGACCAAGTGCATTGCGTGGTCAGTACCGCAGCAGATTTGGAAGCGTTGCGCGATCATTTACTGAACGAGCTAAAAGATTTGGCAGCGCATTCGCCTGAAAAGCGCGACACTACCATATTGGTCATTCAACATTTGCTCCAAGACTTTTACGACTACAACGATTTTTTGAATGTGGCCGATGATTGTTTGTTGGCCTTGGGCCTTGAGGGTGAAATTCAAATTGCCAGTTTTCATCCGGCGTATCAGTTTGCGGGCACCGATGAAAACGACATCACCAATTTCACCAATCGATCACCGTATCCCACTTTGCATCTCTTGCGCGAAGCCAGCATTGACCGAGCTGTAGCCGCTTTTCCAGAAGCAGAGGCCATCTTTGAGGCCAACATGAGCACCTTGCTAACTTTGGGCTTGGAAGGTTGGCAAGCTTTGCAGGTTGGCCCCACTTTGGCTTCAAAATAAGACCATGAAAAAAAATTCAGTTTCGTCCAAAACAAATGAGCCTAAGCCGCTCGACTTGGACTTGCGTCCAGGGCAATCCATCGAGTTGCTAAAAGAGCTGCACATCCTTACACGTGAAGGCAAGCTGAACCAAGACTCGCGCCGCAAACTGAAACAGGTGCTGCATTTGTATCAATTCATTGAAAAGATTTTGAAGGAATTGGCGGAAGAGGATGCGGCCAAGATTCCAAAATTCAATGAGGCAGCACCAGTTTCATCATCAGGCTTGACCCTGGCCGACCACGGTGCAGGCAAGTCTTATCTGGGCTTCATTGTTTACGACTTGTTTTTCAAGGCCTTGTCGCAAGGCGCTATTTTTGGCATTGAAACACGCGCCGAATTGGTAGAGGCTTCGCGTGCATTGGCCAAGCGTTTGGACTTTCAGCGCATGGTTTTTTTGAACACCTCTGTGGCCGAGTCGTCTCAGTCCGAACTCATGCCTGCCCACATTGATGTCGTGACTGCATTGCATGCCTGCGATACCGCCACCGACGACGCCATCGCTTTTGGCTTGCAGAAAAATGCCCGCGCCATGGTCTTGGTGCCATGCTGTCAAGCCGAAGTGGCTGCCAAATTGCGCCAAAACAAAGCTTTGAATTTGTCCAAAACACCTTTGGCCGAACTTTGGCGCCACCCTTTGCACACCCGCGAAATTGGCAGCCAACTCACCAACGTGCTGCGCTGCTTGTACCTAGAGTCCAAGGGCTACACCGTCACCGTGACCGAACTGGTCGGTTGGGAACACAGCATGAAAAACGAACTGATTCTCGCCCGCTACACCGGCCGCCCCAAAGCCGCCGCAGTAGACCGCCTCCAAGCCCTCCTGTCCGAATTCGGCCTCACCGAATCCCTTGCATCGCGTTACCCTTAATTGGGGTCAGATCAACATTAATTTCTTTCGGGTTAGCATTCAGGCATGGCCCGTCATCCTCGTTTAGCCCTTCCTGGTTACCCGCATCA
>CANKXC010000075.1 GCA_947487355.1 Comamonadaceae bacterium
GTTCGTCCTTTGAAAATTGCCCTGATGCTGAACAACCCCTTTGGTGCACCTGTTCATCCAGACTGTTTGGAAGCCGTACAAAAAACGGCCAAGCTCTGCGAATCGCTGGGACACCATGTTGAGATGGCGCAACCCGCATTGGCAGTGGGTGACTTGTTTGGCGGCATGGGTGTTGCCACTGCCACCGGCATGCTGACCCAAGTACAAACTCGCGAAGCCGCAGTGGGCCGCGACGCACGCGAAGACGAATTTGAAGCGCTCAATTGGCGCAGCTTGCAACTGGCCAAGCAGTTCACGGCTTTGCAAGTCTTCAAAGCCCGATCGGCTTTTGACCAAGCCAGCCGAGTCATTGATTTATTTTTGGAAGATTACGACTGTATTTTGGCCCCTGTGACAGCGGCACCGGCACCTCTGATTGGCGAGATGACACTGAACCAGCCCTATGAAGATTTTGTCAAGGTGGCCATGATGGCATCGCCCTTTACAGCGCTGTTCAACATGAGTGGCCACCCTGCCATGTCGGTTCCACTGCACTGGAACTCACAGAACATGCCCATCGGTGCTCAATTTGCAGGTCGCTACGGCGATGAAGACACCTTGTTTGCTTTGGCCAGCCAACTTGAAGAAGCAGCACCTTGGAAAGACAGACGTCCCAAGGCCGCATGATGGAATTGCAACTCACCCCAGAACAACAACAGATTGTTGAAAGCGCAGAGACCTTTTTAGCCAAGGCCAGCGCCATGACGCAAGTCAGGGCGCACACCCAATCGAAGGCTCACATGGACAATGCCTTGTGGTTGGCCATGGCCGATTTGGGTTGGTGTGGTGTGCACTTGCCCGAATCTGTGGGTGGCTTGGACTTGGATTGGGTCAGTGTGTGTTTGTTGCAAGAACAAATGGGCCGACGCTTGGCTTGCGTGCCATTTTTTGACACCGCTGTTTTGTCTGCCACAGCACTGAAGTCTCTGTTGCCTCACCCCTTGGCCGAACATTGGCTCACCCAAATTGCCACTGAAAAAGCGGTTGCTTCTATGGCGCTCAGTTGGCAAACCGGTACTGCCCGTATTCATTCAACTGGGTGGCATCTTGATGGCACTTGGCCATCGGTTGGCTCTGCCCAAATGGCACAAGTGATTGTGTTGCCTGCCCAAACAACTACAGGTGAAACTTTGCTGTTCGCTCTGGACACTCACAGCTCAGGTTTGCAAATTACGTCACTTGAAACCTTGGACACCACACGCTGCTTGGCGCAGGTTCAAGCGAATGGTGTCAATGTTTCAGAAAACCAATGCCTGGCTCGAGGTCAAGCAGCAGAAGCGTTGTTGACCCGCATCAAGTATTTGGCCGCCATCGGATTGGCCGCCGAACAAGTGGGTGTTGCGCAGGCCTGTTTGGACATGGCCTTGGCTTATGTTTTAGAGCGTCAACAATTTGGCCGCCCTATTGCCAGCTTTCAAGCCATCAAACATCGATGCGCCCAGATGTTGGTTGAAGTTGAAAGCGCACGGTCGGCTGTGTATGGTGCAGCGTGCTTAGCAGACACACAAGACGATGCAACTGGCCTCTTGGTGAGCGCTGCCCAAGCGCGCGTCACGGCCACAGAAGCCGCTCAGTTTTGTGCGCGCGAAAATTTGCAACTGCATGGGGGTGTTGGATTCACGTGGGAATATGACCCCCACTTTTATCTGCGCCGCGCACAAGCTTCTAGCCAACGCTTAGGGCCCGTCTCTGAGTGGCTTGAAAGTGTTGCAGCCCTGTATGACACGGCCGAGTGAAGCAAGCCATGAACGCCATCGAATCGATTGAAGACCGCCGCTTTCGTGAAAGCATTCGAGAGTGGATGCAAACGCACTTAACCGGCGAGTTTGAACCACTGCGGCACGCCAATGGCATGGGCTCGCCCGGCTACTCTGCGGCTTTGGCCAAACGCTGGGAACAAGAACTGGCAAAAGGCGGCTGGACCGGATTGAGCTGGCCCAAAGCCAATGGCGGTCGCGAGTTGCCATTGGCCCAGCAAATGATTTTTCACGAAGAGTATGTTCAGTGCGGTGGGCCAGGTCGATTGGGACACATTGGCGAGACCTTGCTGGCACCCACTTTGATGGCCTATGGCAACGAGGCTCTGAAAAATCAATTCTTGCTAGGCATTTTGAACGGCACCGACTATTGGGCACAAGGTTACTCAGAACCTGGCGCTGGCTCCGATTTGGCAGGCGTACAAACACGCGCCAGACTCGACACAGAAACCGGCGAATGGGTTATCGATGGCCAAAAGGTTTGGACATCTTGGGCCCATGAATCCGATTGGATTTTTGTCTTGGCGCGATGCGAGCCAGGCTCCTCTCGCCACAAAGGCTTGATTTTTTTGTTGGTGCCCCTGAAGCAATCTGGCGTCACTTTGCGACCTATTCGTCAAATCACTGGCGAATCAGAATTCAATGAAGTGTTCTTTGATGGTGCACGCACCGCCAGCACCTGTGTGCTGGGCGAGCCGGGCCAAGGCTGGGCTGTTGCAATGTACTTGTTGCAATGCGAACGGGGCGCATCCACTTTGGGTCAACAAGCGCATTTTCAAAATGAATTGAGCACCCTGATTCAAGTGGCCCAGCACAATGGCGCTATCAAAGACCCCACCATTCGACAAGGCTTGGCCAAAGCCATCTTGGGACTTCAAACGCTTCGCTACCATGCCCTGCGAACTTGTGGCGACAACGCGCCGCCCAGGGCTAGCAGCATCAGCAAGTACGCTTGGTCCAATTGGCGACGCACATTGGGTGAATTGGCCATGGATGTTCTGGGCGCCGCTGGTGAGGTGGCAAGCGATGATGCCCACCGAACTGCCTTGCAACGCTTGTGGCTTGTTAGCCGAGCCGACACCATTTATGCAGGCAGCAATGAGATTCAGCTCAATTTGATGGCAGAGCGGGCACTGCAAATGCCCAAATAAGGGGCGGCGCCCTTTATCGTCCAAGCAGACGATGCTGTTGAAAGCCATTTTGCGCATCATCTAGGTCACTCTTTGACATCCTTTTTCCTATGAAAAATCCTCCCGACTATGTTCCTGGCCATGGCCTGCTTCGCGGCAAATCTGTGTTGGTCACTGCAGCTGCGGGCGCAGGCATTGGTTTTGCGGTGGCCAAACGCGCGGCTGAAGAAGGTTGCCGAGCGCTGTTCATCTCTGACGTACACGAAAGAAGATTGAACGAGGCCGTTCAAACGCTTCAAAAAGAAACAGGCTTGCAAGCCATTTACAGCCAACTTTGTGATGTGAGCCAAGAAGCTCAAGTTCAAGCCTTGATTGACCAAGCCAACCAAACCATGGGCGGCATTGATGTGCTCGTCAACAACGCAGGCTTGGGCACCAGCAAAAAAATTGTCGACATGGCAGACGAAGAATGGGACAAGGTCATTGGCGTCACACTCACAGGCACTTTCCGCGTCACTCGTGCGGCCCTCAAGGTCATGCAAGCGCAAGGCAAAGGCGTGATTATCAACAACGCTTCTGTGCTGGGATGGCGCGCACAAACTGAACAAGCGCACTATGCTGCGGCCAAAGCGGGAGTCATGGCGCTTACACGCTGTGCAGCACTCGAAGCTGCCGAGTTTGGCGTTCGCATCAATGCGGTGGCCCCCTCTATTGCCATTCACGCATTCCTCAAAAAATCAGCCTCCGAAGAGCTGCTCAATCAGTTGTCAGAGCGTGAAGCATTTGGCCGCGGTGCCGAGCCATGGGAAGTGGCCAACGTCATGGTGTTTTTGGCCAGCGACTACTCGTCCTACATGACTGGCGAGGTGATCTCCGTCAGCTCCCAAAGAGCTTAAGCCATGACCGACTCAACTGCGCCTAGCCTGTGCCTAGATTCTGCTGAAGCAACCCTGGCGGCTGTAGGCCAAGAATTGGGCGTCACAGACTGGATCACCATCACCCAAGAGCGAATCAATACCTTTGCCGAAGCCACGGGTGACCATCAGTGGATTCACATTGACCCTGTGCGCGCCAAAGACGGGCCCTTTGGAGCCTGCATTGCGCATGGGTTTTTAACGCTGTCATTGGCCAATCTTTTTTTGCCGCAATTGGTTCGTTATGAGCGCCTCAAAATGGGTGTGAACTATGGCTGCGACAAAGTGCGATTTCCATCACCCGTATTGGTCAATTCGCGCGTCCGTGGCCGCGGCCAGGTTTTAACGGCCGAATTGATCAAGGACAACGGCGTTCAAGTCGTGGTCAGCATCAGCGTTGAAATTGAAGGCGCTAGCAAACCTGGCTGTGTGGTCAACACCATCAGCCGTCTTTATTTTGAATGAGATTTTCTCTATGAACACACAAGACGCTGTCATTGTTTCTACTGCACGCACGCCCATCGGCAAAGCGTATCGCGGCGCTTTCAACGACACCGAGGCGCCTGTCTTGGGCGGCCATGTCATTCGCCATGCCTTGCAAAAAGCGGGCGTTGAAGGCCATGAAGTAGATGACGTTATTTTGGGCATTGCCGCTCAGCAAGGCAACCAAGGCTACAACTTAGGCCGCTTGTGTTGTTACACCGCTGGCTTGCCAGACAGCGTCGGCGGCATGACCATTGACCGTATGTGCGCTTCGGGTTTGATGAGCATTGCCACCGCCGCAAAAGGCATCATGACTGGTGAAATGAACATTGCAGTGGCAGGTGGTTTGGAATCTATTTCGCTGGTGCAAAACAAGTACAAAAACAGCCACCGCGCGCAGTCCAAATCGGTATTGGATGTCATGCCCACAGCCTACATTCAGATGATTGAGACGGCAGAAATTGTGAGCCAACGCTACGGCATTTCCCGTGAGGCCCAAGACGCCTTCGCCTTGCAAAGCCAACAACGCACCGCCAAAGCACAACAAGCCGGCTTGTTTGCTGATGAGATCGTACCCCTCACCACACAAAAGCAATTGTTTGACAAAGAAGGCAACGTGACGGGCAGCGAAAGCGTCACCCTGCTTCAAGATGAAGGCAGCCGGGCTGATACAAGCTTGGAGAGTTTGACCAAGCTCAAACCTGTTTGGAAAAATGGCCAATGGGTACCAGAGGGCGGATTTATCACAGCGGGCAATGCATCACAATTGTCCGATGGTGCGTCTGCATCCGTTTTGATGAGCGCTGCCGAGGCCAAACGCCGTGGCCTAGCACCCTTGGGCACTTACCGCGGTGTTGCTGTGGCTGGCTGCCGCGCCGATGAAATGGGCATTGGCCCGGTCTATGCCATTCCCAAATTGTTAAAAAACCATGGCTTGAGCGTGGCAGACATTGGCTTGTGGGAAATCAACGAAGCCTTTGCCTGCCAGGTTTTACATTGCCGAGACACCCTGGGCATTGACGACGCCAAGCTGAATGTCAATGGCGGCGCTATTTCTATTGGTCACCCCTTTGGCATGTCTGGCGCCAGATTGGTGGGCCACGCCTTGCTGGAAGGCAAGCGCCGCGGCGTTCGTTATGTAGTTGTCAGCATGTGCATTGGCGGCGGCATGGGTGCAGCCGGCTTGTTTGAGGTCAATTGATCGCTCATTTTGCAATGCAAAGGCGGGTCGCTATACTGATTCCCTGCCTTTAAATCAAACAGCCAAGCTGTCGCAATGCCAGACAAAAAATCTATGAATCGCACCGGAATCTCGATGACTCAGGAGTTCCTGAGCCATATTCTGGGCGCCATCTACGATGCGGCGCTTGACGAGGCGGGCTGGGTCAGCTGCTTAGAAACCATTCGAACCGGCTTTGCAGGCAACTATGCCTCCCTGATTGTCAGAACCGAAACCACCGAAGACATTGGCTTGATTGTGTCTGCGGGCGTGAACCAATCCAACCTCGATCCGGGCAATCCCTACATTGCCATGAGCCCGTTTACTGGCATGGTGCCCGATCAACTTGTGACCATTGCCGACATCATTTCTGAGCGAGATTGGCGCAATTCCGATTACTACCAAAATTATTGCAAACCTCAAGGCGTCTTTCATGTGCTGGCCGCAGACATTTCTACCCAAAATGGGGGGGTGTATGGCTTGCGAATTACCCGGCCTGAAGATGCCAAAGCCTTCAGCCAAGAAGAAATTGACTTTTGCAAGCTGCTGATTCCGCACATCAAACGAGCGTTGAACTTGCACCTGTCTATCAATGACGATCGCAAAGTCAGCTCTTTGTACAGCCAAGCCATGGCCCAACTCATGGTGGGCGTGGTCATTTTGGACCAAGATCGCCAAGTGCTGGAGTGCAATCCCGCAGCCACCGCCATTTTGGAATCGCAAGATGGTCTGCGTGTGGTGTCCAAGCAGTTAGAGGCGGCCTACACCAACGACAACAAAAAACTGCAAGCCCTGATTCAAGACGCTTTGGTTAAAAAAATTGTCACCAAAACATCTTTGAACCAAGCCACTTCCATCACCAGGCCCTCTGGCCGATTGGCTTGGGGCTTGATTGTTCAACCTATTTCTTCGGACCAATGGACTGAAGGCAAACAGCGCCCCAGTGTGGCCATCTTCTTGAGAGACACCGAAGGCCGCGTCGATCCGCCCGTGCGCTTGGCACAGGAGCTGTTTCACCTCACCCCTGCCGAAACAGCGCTGGCCATTCAGTTGGCCAATGGTTTGTCGCTTGAAGACGCTTCCGAAGTACTGAACATTCGGCGCAATACGGCTCGCGCGCACTTGCGATCCATCTTCTCTAAAACCGGCGTACGCCGTCAAACCGAGTTGGTCCGTATTTTCCTCAACAGCGTGGCCTGGCTGAGCGAAACAAACGACTAACAAGCAGCGCGAGAGGCCTTCGCTCTAGTGGGTCTGGCCGCTTTTCTGGTGCCGTAACCAGTCTCTTTGAACTTTTAGTCTACTTGGACGATGGTTGCGCAAGCCAGTCTGCGCACAATAGCCTCTAACGAATTTGCCAAAGGAAACCATGGGACTCTCAGGAAAAGCTGCCATTGTTGGTGCAGCGCAATACAAGCCCGAAAAGTACAGCACGGCGCCCCGCATGTTTCACTTAGAGCAAGTGGCAGACTTGGCTACCCAAGCGCTTGAAGATGCGGGTCTGTCTTTGTCAGATGTCGATGGTTTGATTACTTTAGGCCCCCAATTTCACGAGGCAGGCATGTTCATCCCTGCCATGGCGGGTGAGTACCTGGGCACACGACTCAATTTTGCGGAGGTGGTTGACTTGGGCGGCGCCAGCTCTGTGGGCATGGTGTGGCGCGCTGCGGCAGCCATTGAGCTGGGCATGTGTGACACCGTGGTTTGCGTCATACCCGCTCGCATGGCGCCCACTGCGCCCCATGACGATCACATTGCCGAGGTGATGCGAGCCTCTCGCTTTGGCGGTCACAGCACCCGCTTTGGTGCGCCCGAAGCCGAAATGGATTTGCCTTATGGCCACATGGCCCAAAACACGGGCTACGCCATGATTGCTCAGCGCTATGCATCGGTGCATGGCTACGACGCAGCCGCATTGGCGCGCATTGCCGTAGACCAACGCTTCAATGCGTGCTACAACCCCCAAGCCATGTTTTATGGTCAGCCCATCACGGTCGACGATGTTCTAGCATCTCGGATGGTGGCCGAACCACTGCGCATGTTGGAAATTGTGATGCCCGTGGCGGGCGGCGGTGCGATGGTGATCACACGCGACGACAAACTC
>CANKXC010000076.1 GCA_947487355.1 Comamonadaceae bacterium
CAAAAAATACCGTGCTACAATCCAAAGCTTCGCGGCTGTAGCTCAGCTGGATAGAGTACTTGGCTACGAACCAAGGGGTCGTGGGTTCGATTCCTGCCAGCCGCACCAGATTTCGATTTTTCGAGACTAGAACACAGCTTAGAGGCTTACGCCCCTAGGCTGTTTTTCTTTGTGTTGTCCGATTTCAATCCAATACTTCCTACTTGTACTTCATACTTGTGCCATGAGCAAAGCATTTACCCGCGAGGCAGACGCCGACTCTCAGGACGATGGCGAAGATCCCAGTCTGCCGCCCTTGCCGGCTGGCGCACGCAATTACATCACCCCCAAAGGCTATGCCGATTTGCGTGCCGAGCTTTTTACCTTGATGGACGACGAGCGCCCCAAGGTGGTTGAAATTGTGCATTGGGCGGCCAGCAACGGCGACCGCTCAGAAAATGGCGACTACTTGTACGGCAAAAAACGCCTCAGAGAAATTGATCGACGCATTCGATTTCTTACCAAGCGCCTCGAAATTGCAGAGGTAACCGACCCCAGTGCTCATCATGGCAAAGACCAAATATTTTTTGGCGCCACCGTGACCTATGTCGAAGAAAACGGTGATGAGCGCACAGTTACCATTCTCGGCATTGATGAGGCTGACAGCCTGAAAGGGGAGGTGAGTTGGGTGTCTCCCATTGCCAGAACATTGCTCAAATCAAGCACTGGCGACGTGTTGAAACTGGTCACGCCACAAGGCTGGCGCGAAATAGAAGTTTTGTCAGTGACCTATCCCATGCCATCGACTGATCTTTAGCCAGCGTGGCCCGAGGATTTATTCTTCGGAAGTGCCTTGCCCACGCACACGGTGTGTGATGCGTTCAGCATTCAAGACAGCAGGTGTGCGCTTCAAATTCTTGAGCACTGTTTCTAGGTGATTCAAATCGCGCACTGAAATGATGAAGGTGTTTTCTGCAGCATCTTGAGCGCTGGCCTGTCCCATCTCAACGTGAACAATGTCGACTTCAGAATTGGCCAAGGTGCCGGCCACGCGAGCCAACACGCCCTTGGTGTTGACTACTGTTACGCGAATGCTGGTTTCAAAATTGCGCAAAGGTTCGTCTGACCACTCTACGCCAATGAATCTTTCGCTGTCTTTTTGCTGAAGCTTGAGGCCAACACTGCAATCGGCAGTGTGAACTGCCAAGCCTTCGCCACGGCCTAAGTAGCCCAAGATTGAATCGCCAGGCAGTGGGCGACAGCAAGTTGAATAGACCACAGAAGCGTTTTCTGTGCCGTCCAAAAGAATGGCACCTTGAGACAGACTGTCGTTGGCCATGAAGCGCTCTCGCGTCATGAGCACGGGGTCGGGTTTTTCGCCTATTTCGGCCAAAAGCGCAGCAATGCGTTTGGCCACAATGCTGGCAATGCGTTTGCCCAAGCCCACATCGACCAACAAGTCGCTGCGATTCTTATTGCCTGTGAAGCGGAGTAGCTTTTCCCACAAAGCGTGATAGCGCGTTGGGTCATCTGGTAATTTATCGATACCTTCTGCACGCAGCGCTTGCGTCAAAAGTTTCAAGCCTAAGTCCATGGACTCGCTGTGTGCCATGGTTTTAAGGTGATGCCGAATTCTGGAGCGAGCACGACCGGTTCTAACAAAGCCCAACCATGAAGGATTGGGCGTTGAAGTGGGGTCGGTCATGACCTCGACGATGTCGCCATTTTTTAGTTCAGTCCGCAAAGGTACTTGTTGGTTGTTGATCTTGGCAGCCAACAAGTGATCACCCAAATTGCTGTGAATCATGTAGGCAAAATCGACCACTGTGGCACCACGTGGCAGCGACATAATTTTGCTCTTGGGTGTGAACACGTATACGGCATCTGGGAATAAATCAACCTTGACGTGATCCCAAAATTCAGAGGCATCGCGTGTTTCTTTTTGGATGTCCAACAAAGATTGCAGCCACTGCGTACCCAAGCGTTCGGCTTCCATGCCGCTGCTGGTTTTGTCCTTGTACAACCAGTGCGCTGCAACACCCGACTCGGCCACCACATTCATGGCTTCTGTGCGCATTTGAAACTCTACGTTGACACCTGAAGGTCCTACCAAGGTAGTGTGCAATGACTGATAGCCATTGACTTTGCCAATGGCAATGTGATCTTTGAATCGGCCGGGTACGGGCTTGTACATTTGGTGCAAGATGCCCAGCGCCGTGTAGCAATCAATGACCGATGGCACGATGAGCCGGAAACCATAAATGTCTGTCACTTGTGCAAAGCTCAAGTGCTTACCATCCATCTTTTTGTAAATGGAATAGAGCGTTTTTTCGCGACCTGAAATGAGGACATTCATGTCTGCTTTGGAGAAAGTTAAAGACAATTCGCCTTGTACTTTCTGAATCAAATCACGTCGTCTGTTACGCGCTTTGGCAACTGCTTTTGAAAGAATAGCATAGCGCCATGGTTTCAAATGTCTGAACGACAAATCTTGCAATTCACGGTAGGTTTGGTTCAAGCCCAAGCGGTGGGCAATGGGCGCATAAATTTCTAAAGTTTCTGAAGAAATGCGGCTCCACTTTTCGCGCGGCATGTCAGACATGGTGCGCATGTTGTGGGTGCGATCGGCCAGCTTAATGAGAATGACGCGCACATCGCGGGCCATGGCCAACAGCATTTTTCTAAACGACTCGGCTTGATTTTCTTCGCGTGTATTGAATTCAAGCTTATCGAGTTTGGTCAAGCCATCTACCAACTCTGCAACTGAAGACCCAAACTTTTCAATCAAGTCTGATTTGGTGATGCCGCAGTCTTCCATGACATCGTGCATTAAGGCGGCCATGAGGGCTGGCGCATCCAATTTCCATTCGGTGCACTGAGTTGCAACCGCAATGGGATGGGTGATGTAAGGCTCGCCATTCTTGCGTAGCTGTCCCAAGTGAGCTTCATCCGCAAATTTGTAGGCTTTGCGAACCAACTCTATGTCTGAACTAGAAAGGTAGCCTAACTGAGCTACCAAAGCTGCAAAGCTGGCAGCTGCGGCATTGGCTGCACTGGCGGTTGGTGTACCGACTTGGATGTTGTGGGCGTTGTTACGCTTTCCGAGTATTGGAGTACTAGCGGATTTGTCAAGAATAGATGAAAAAGCTGCGCGCATACCTCAAATGTAACGCTTGTCTGACAGACGTGAAAAAGCCCCAAGCAAGGAAGCTTTGGGGCTTTTGTGTTGGATCAAGCTAGATCCAATAGATATAAACCTTAGTTTACTTTTTTGAGCATTTCCAAACCAACTTTGCCAGCTGCAATTTCGCGCAGGGCTGTAACGCCAGGCTTGTTTTTGCTTTCGACGCGGGGGGTGTGACCTTGGCTCAGCATGCGGGCGCGGTAAGTCGCGGCCAATACCAATTGGAAACGGTTAGGGATTTGTTCCAAGCAATCTTCAACAGTGATGCGGGCCATGACGGTCTCCGGTAAGTAATTCAGGTGATATGGAGGGATTCGAAAGTTTCGGCACGGGCTCGGCGCTGTGCAAGGTACTTGAGGCGCTGAGCGTGCACGATGGCCTTGAGATCAAACAAGGCGCGATCGAAAACTTCGTTGATTATAACGAAGTCAAACTCCTTAACCTGAGCCAGCTCAATGGCCGCATTTTGAAGCCGCAATTCGATGGTTTCTGTGCTGTCCTCACCTCGGCGCTCTAGGCGGCTGCGCAATTCTTCCCAGCTGGGCGGCAAAATGAAGATCAGGATGGCATTGCCATACATCTTTTGAATTTGGATGGCGCCTTGGTAGTCAATTTCCAAAATGACGTCAGAGCCTTGCGTCATGCGCTCTTCGAGCATTTTTTTAGAAGTGCCATAGCGATGACTGTGCACGTTGGCCCACTCAACAAACGCATCGCCGGCCACCATGGCATCAAATTCTTGTTGCGAGACAAAAAAGTACTCGCGGCCATGTTTTTCCTGCCCGCGAGGTGCTCGGGTGGTGTGTGACACCGATGGCAGCACGCGCGCGTCAAGCTCCATCAGGGCCTTGACCAGGCTGGACTTACCCGCACCACTGGGGGCGGCTACAACGTAGAGGTTTCCAGGATATTCCATGGCAAAGAGTGTAGTCAACTTATTCGATGTTTTGCACCTGCTCACGCATTTGTTCTATCAGCACTTTCATATCGACCGAGATTTTGGTGAGTTCAAGGGCTGCAGATTTAGAGCCTAGTGTGTTGGCTTCGCGGTGCAGTTCTTGAATTAGGAAGTCGAGCCGCTTGCCAATGTCGCCGCCCTTTTTGATGAGTCGGCTGAGCTCGTCCAAGTGGGAGGCCAGGCGCGTCAGCTCTTCTGCAACATCGATTCGAATTGCAAAAGCGGTGGCTTCTGTCAGGGCGCGATCTTTGGCCACATCCGATGACACCGTGCCCTCTGACAAAGCCATGGCTTCGTTCCAACGATCAATAAACCGCTGGCGCTGTTGTTCAACCAACAAAGGCAGCAGGGGGGCGGCTTGTTCAGCCAAAGTACGCAGCTGACCAATGCGGTCTTGCAACATCTCTGCCAAGCGAGCACCTTCGCGGGCGCGAGCATCCTTGAGGGCCTTGACGGCCTGAGTGGCCAAGGGCATCAGGTCGGCTTCGTTCAAGCCGGTGCCAGATTTTTCGTGCGATGCCAGTTTGATGACATCGGAGACGCTCAAGTCGCGGGCACCTGGCAGCCAGCTTTGAATTTTGTTTTGAAGGCTCAGAAGTTTTTGAAGGGTTCCAATGGAAGGATCGGCCAGATCGCTGTCATGGTTGCTGTGATAAACGGCGCGCACCTCAACTTTGCCGCGTTTGATGTGCTGGGTAATGTGCTCCCGCAGGGCTGGCTCTGTGTGTCTTAGCTCATCGGGCAGCCTAAAACTGAGGTCCAAAAAGCGACTGTTGACCGAACGAATTTCTAGTCCAAAACGTACCGAAGGCAAGCTTGAAGATTCGGTGTTGGTGCTGGAGGCGGGCGTGCTGGATTGCACGCTGGCATACCCGGTCATACTGTAAACTGGCATGGATTCTTTCTAGGGTGCAGCAGTTTGAACTGCTGATCAAGGTGGGGCTCAATTGCAAGGCCCGAAGCACATCCCCGATTATCTCAAACTTAAGTCGTCTCTTAACAAGCCAGCCCACAACAAGCTTTTCAAAATATGAACCAAGTCAACAATGCCACGGAAACTGCGCGTACCCACGGCCGTGCTCAAAATCAACTTCGCAATGTCCGCATTACCCGCGGCTATACCGTTCATGCTGAAGGCTCTGTGTTGATTGAATTTGGCGACACGCGCGTGCTGTGTACTGCATCGGTTGAAGAAAAAGTTCCTGGCCACAAAAAAGGCAGTGGTGAAGGTTGGGTCACAGCCGAATACGGCATGTTGCCCCGTGCTACGCACACACGGGGCGATCGTGAAGCGGCGCGCGGCAAACAAAGCGGTCGAACGCAAGAAATTCAACGACTCATTGGCCGCTCTATGCGTGCTGTGTTTGATTTAAAAAAATTGGGTGAGCGCACCATTCATTTGGATTGCGATGTGTTGCAAGCCGACGGCGGCACGCGCACAGCCAGCATCACTGGCGCATTTGTAGCAGCTCAAGATGCTGTCGATTGGCTCATCCACCAAGGCAAGCTGAATGAGTCGCCTATTTTGGACTCTGTCGCCGCTATTTCTGTCGGACTTAAAGACGGCTTAGCCTTGCTGGACCTTGACTACACAGAAGACTCCTCTTGCGACACCGACATGAATGTGGTCATGACGGGCGCCGGCAATTTTGTGGAAGTACAAGGCACTGCAGAAGGCGTTGCCTTTACGCGCAAAGAAATGGACAGTTTGCTGGCTTTGGCCGAAAAAGGTATTGCCGAGTTAGTGCTTCTGCAAAAGGCGTCACGCCAAACACACATCCATGCAGGAACTGCTGGAGCTTAATGCCATGAAAATGGTTTTGGCTTCTAACAATGCGGGCAAATTGGCCGAGTTGCAAACCATGTTTGGCACGCTCAATGTGCAGTTGGTACGCCAATCTGAGCTGAACATTTCTGAGGCTGAAGAGCCCTTCAAAACTTTTGTAGAAAACGCATTGGCCAAGGCTCGCCATGCCGCACAACACAGCGGTTTGCCCGCAGTGGCAGACGATGCAGGCTTGTGCATTGATGCCTTCGGTGGTTTGCCAGGTGTAGACACGGCTTACTACTGCACGCAGTTTGGCTATGAAAAATCCGATGCCAACAATGTGCGTGCAGTGCTTGAGCAAATGGCCCCTATTGAGAATCGACGCGCTGCCATGGTGAGCACCTTGGTGGCTGTTCGAAGTGCCTTTGACCCAGAGCCTTTGATTGCGGTGGGGCGTGTGGTGGTCGACATTGCGCGCGAGCCCGTTGGCAGCAATGGCTTTGGCTTTGACCCCGTTTTGTTCTTGCCAGAGTTTGGCAAAACATTTGCCCAATTGCCTGTTGAGATCAAAAACGCCAACAGTCACCGCGGCAGATCTTCTCAAGCCATGGTTGCGCTGATGCGCGAGCGTTGGGGTTTGTAGACCATGAAGCAAGCGTTTGATGTGGTGCACGCCATGCGGCCAGGCTTGCTGCAGTTGTCTTCTTTGCCGCCCTTGTCTTTGTATGTGCACTTGCCTTGGTGCATTAAAAAATGTCCCTATTGCGATTTCAATTCGCATGAATGGCAAGATGGCAAGCAAGGCGGTAAGCAAGGCTTAATGCCCGAAGACCGTTACATCGATGCCTTGCTGTCCGATTTGGAAACCAGCCTGCCACTGGTTTGGGGTCGGCCTGTTCACAGTGTTTTCATAGGCGGTGGAACGCCCAGTTTGTTTGAGCCGGCCAGCATTGATCGATTGATCAGCGGTATCAGAGCTCGGTTGCCTTTAGAAGCCGAAGTTGAAATTACATTGGAAGCCAACCCAGGCACTTTTGAAAAAGACCGCTTCAAGGCGTTTCGTGCGGCGGGTGTAACGCGCTTGTCCATTGGCGTGCAAAGTTTCAACGATGCGCACTTGAAGGCTTTGGGGCGAGTCCACAACAGCGATCAAGCCATGGCTGCAGTAGAAGAGGCGCAAGCCGCTTTTGAAACTTTCAACTTGGATGTGATGTACGCTCTCCCAGGACAGACATTGCTTGATTTGACTAAGGACATCGAAACTGCTTTGAGTTTCAAGCCACCGCACATTTCTATCTACCACCTCACCATCGAACCCAACACCCTGTTTGCCAAGCATCCCCCTATGTTGCCAGAAGAGGACGATGCTTACGCCATGATGGATTTGATAACGGACATAACGGGCGCTGCCGGTTTGCAAAGGTACGAAGTTTCTGCATACGCCAAGTCGGGCCACAAATGTTGGCACAACATGAACTATTGGCAGTTTGGCGATTACTTGGGCATTGGGGCAGGTGCGCACAGCAAACTGAGTTTTGCGCACCGCATTACGCGTCAAGTACGGTACCGCGAGCCTCAGCTTTACATGGCGCAGGCGCTTAAAGGCGAGCCCGCTACGCTTTATGAAGAAGTGAAGCGCGAAGACTTGCCGTTTGAATACATGCTGAATGCCTTGCGTCTCAAAGAAGGTTTTACTTTGACCGATTTCATGGCGCGCACAGGCTTGGCCATGACAGCCATTCAAAAGGGCTTGTC
>CANKXC010000077.1 GCA_947487355.1 Comamonadaceae bacterium
ACAATTTGGGTTGGTTTGAATCCCAGGTCGGCAGCTTTACCTTTGCGTGCACGGGCAGCGCGGGCGTTGTTCAAACTGCGAATTTCTAAAGTTTCTTCACGGTCCTTACCGCCACGGCCAATGCCTGTCAATTTGATACTGCGTGTGTAGGCTGCCGCACCTGCCAAAGTGTCTTTGGCTTCTAAATCTAACAACATCAAACCACGGCCGCCTTTTTCCATTAACTTGAGTTCGCCAATTTCGAAAGTCAGAATGCGACCGCCAGTCGATGCGCAAGCAACGTGGGTTGCAGCGGGCATGACCACAGCGCCAGGTGCTGGCGTTGCATTAGAGCCAGACACATGCGACGGTGTACACACCGACTCGCCCTCACCCACCGTGATGAATGACTTGCCGCCCTTTTGGCGAGAGATCATGTTCTCAACCGTGGCCATGAAACCATAGCCACCAGAACTAGACAACAACAGAGTGGCTGAGGCGGGGCCTGCAAAGAAGTGGGCCACTTGCGTCCCTGTTTCTAATTCAATCAGGGTAGTAATGGGCTGGCCATCACCACGTGCACCTGGCAAAGACGCTACGGGGACAGAGTAAACACGGCCACTTCCCTTATGTGCCGTGCCAAATGCCAACAGCGTATCGATTGTTCGGCACTCAAAGGTGCCATACAAACCGTCACCCGCTTTAAATGCGAAGCTGCTTGCATCATGACCGTGACCTTGGCGAGCACGCACCCAGCCTTTTTGCGAAACCACCACCGTGACGGGTTCGTCCACTACCTTCACCTCGGCCACTGCCTTCTTTTCTTCTTGAATGAGTGTGCGACGTGGGTCGGCAAAGGTCTTGGCGTCTTGTTCAATTTCTTTGACCATCAAACGCTTGAGGGCCGTGGGATTCACCAAAATTTCTTCTAATTGCGTTTGCTCTGTGCGCAATTCTTTGAGCTCTTGCTCTATCTTGATGCTCTCTAAACGGGCCAATTGGCGCAGACGAATTTCAAGAATGTCTTCAGCTTGGCGCTCACTCAACTTGAATCTGTCCATCAAGGCCTGCTTGGGCTCGTCGCTTTGGCGAATGATGGCAATCACTTCGTCAATGTTGAGCAACACCAACTGACGGCCTTCCAAAATATGGATGCGGTCCATGACCTTGCCCAAGCGATGCTCGGAACGGCGAACAATGGTTTGTTGACGGAAGGTGATCCACTCAACAATCATTTGACGCAATGATTTTTGCACTGGTTTGCCATCAATGCCCACCGAGGTCATGTTGATGGAGGAAGATGTTTCCAGGCTGGTGTGCGCCAGCAATGCGGTGATGAGTTCTTGTTGTTCAATGCGGCTGGTTTTGGGTTCAAACACCAAACGCACAGCAGCGTCTTTGCTGGACTCATCGCGCACCACATCAAGTACCGACAAAATGCTGGCCTTGAGTTGCATCTGATCTGCGCTTAAAGCTTTTTTACCGGCTTTTACTTTGGGGTTGGTGAGTTCTTCAATTTCTTCCAACACTTTTTGTGAGCTAACACCTATGGGCAACTCGGTGACCACCAATTGCCACTGACCGCGCGCCATGTCTTCTATCTTCCAGCGTGCCCGAACTTTGAGTGAGCCACGACCCGTTCGATAAGCATCGGCAATATCAGAAGCTGGGCTGATGATTTGACCACCGCCTGGAAAGTCGGGGCCAGGAATGAGCGCGAACAATTCATCATCTGTCAGCTTGGGCGACTTGATAAGTGCAACGCAAGCATCGGCCACTTCACGCAAATTGTGGCTTGGAATTTCGGTGGCCAAACCCACCGCAATGCCGCTGGCGCCATTCATCAAAACAAATGGCAAGCGAGCAGGTAACTGACGAGGCTCTTCAGTGGAGCCGTCGTAGTTGGGAATGAAATCAACCGTACCTTGGTCAATCTCATCCAACAACAAAGTGGTAATTTTGGAGAGACGCGCTTCTGTATAACGCATGGCCGCAGCACCATCGCCATCGCGACTGCCAAAGTTGCCTTGCCCGTCAATAAGGGGATAGCGCTGGCTGAAATCTTGCGCCATCCGCACCAAGGCGTCGTAGGCGGCTTGGTCACCGTGGGGGTGAAAACGACCCAAAACATCGCCGACCACACGAGCGCTCTTGACGGGCTTAGCGCCTGTAGCGCCCGAAAAACCCAAGCCCATGCGCGACATGGAATACAGAATGCGGCGTTGAACAGGTTTTTGGCCATCGCACACATCGGGTAGCGCGCGGCCTTTCACAACACTCAATGCGTACTCAAGGTAGGCACGTTGCGCGTAGGTAGCCAAATTCAGTGAGTCATCCGACTCGCTGTTTTGAAGGTCTAAAGTGGGTTGATCGTTCATGGTCTGTTCAATTCAAATCTGCACGGGCTGTTGAGCTGTGAATATCTATGGCAAGAGATGCGGCTTTAGATGTCCACCTCAATGGCATCGCCATGCAGCTCCATTAGCTCGCGGCGTGCTGCCGCCTCACCTTTACCCATAAGCTGCGTGATCAAACTTTCAGTTTGTGCAAAATCCAAGGTCCCCAATTGCACAGGCAGCAAGCGCCGTGTATCGGGGTTGAGGGTGGTTTCCCATAATTGCTCGGCATTCATCTCGCCCAAACCCTTGAAGCGGCTAATGCTCCATGCGCCTTCGCGCACGCCATCTTTGCGCAGTTTGTCGAGCATGCTTTGTAATTCTGCATCGTCCAAAGCATACATTTTGGCCGCTGGTTTTTTGCCACGCGCAGGGGCATCGACTCGAAACAAAGGGGGACGTGCCACAAACACATTGCCAGTTTCGATGAGCTTGGGGAAGTGACGGAAAAATAGCGTCAGCAACAAGACTTGAATGTGTGAGCCATCGACATCGGCATCACTCAAGATACAAATTTTGCCGTAGCGCAGACCCGACAAATCGGGTGAATCGTTGGGGCCGTGTGGATCAACACCAATGGCCACTGAGATATCGTGAATTTCGTTGTTGGCAAACAGTCGATCGCGATCGACTTCCCAGGTGTTGAGGACCTTGCCGCGCAAAGGCAAAATGGCTTGACATTCTTTGTCACGGCCCATCTTGGCGCTACCGCCAGCAGAGTCGCCCTCGACCAAAAACACTTCGTTGTGCGCAATGTCTTTGCTTTCGCAATCGGTCAGCTTGCCTGGCAACACGGCCACGCCAGAGCTCTTGCGCTTCTCTACTTTTTGGCCTGCCTTTTGTCGGTGCTGCGCCGCCTTGATGGCCAGCTCGGCCAATTTTTTGCCATACTCGACATGTTCATTGAGCCACAGTTCTAAGCTAGGGCGGACAAAGCTTGAAACCAATCGCACAGCATCGCGGGAGTTCAAACGCTCTTTAATTTGGCCTTGAAATTGGGGGTCAAGAACTTTGGCCGAAAGCACAAAACTGGCACGCGCAAACACATCTTCTGGCATGAGCTTGACGCCCTTGGGCAACAAGCTGTGCAACTCAATGAAGCTTTTGACAGCCGTAAACAAACCATCGCGCAAGCCGCTGTCGTGAGTGCCACCGGCACTGGTTGGAATTAAATTGACATAACTCTCTCGCACTGGCTGGCCGTCTTCTGTAAAAGCCACGGCCCAGTTTGCACCCTCGCCTTCGGCAAAACTGTCGTTGTTGCTGTCGGCAAAACCTTCGCCTTCAAACAAAGGAATGACAGGGTCGCCAGCCAGCGTTTGCATGAGGTAATCACGCAAGCCAGCTTTGTATTGCCAGGTTTGGGTGTCTTTGGTTTTCTCGTTCAATAAGGTGACGGTGACACCCGGCATGAGCACTGCTTTGCTGCGCAACAAATGCGTCAGCTCAGCCATAGGCAAAGCGCTCGATTCAAAATATTTGGCATCGGGCCATACACGTACCGTCGTACCTTGCTTCCGATCGCCTTCACCGGTTTTACGTATAACCAAGTTCTCAACCACATCGCCGCCCGAAAATGCCAGAGTGGCAACTTGCCCCTCGCGATAGCTGGTGGCCTCAAGTCGCTTGGCCAGTGCGTTGGTGACGCTCACGCCAACGCCGTGCAAACCACCCGAGAAACTGTAGGCACCACCCTTGCCTTTGTCAAACTTGCCGCCCGCATGCAAACGCGTGAAGACCAACTCAATGACCGGTGCTTTTTCTTCAGGGTGCAAGCCAAATGGAATACCTCGACCATCGTCTTCAATGCTCACAGACCCATCGGTGTGAAGAATGACTTTGATTTTTTTGCCGTACCCCGCCAAAGCCTCGTCTGCCGCGTTGTCGAGTACCTCTTGAATGACGTGCAAGGGGTTATCTGTGCGGGTGTACATGCCCGGTCGTTGTTTGACGGGCTCTAAGCCTTTCAAGACTCGAATGGAGCCTTCGCCGTACTCGGGAGATGAATTTGAGGAGTTCGTTGTAGCCATGGGCAAAGATTGTAGTGCGAAATCAAATAAAGTACTGGATATATTTACAGCCCAAATAACTCAAGGACAATGCGACATCGAGAGGTGCATTGCACCCACACTTCCATCGAATAAAGAAGGTTCTGACACATGCACGGCACAGAAAGTCCCTCCGATTGGGTTCAAAAATGGGCGCATTTGACGCCCAAGAACAGTCAAATGCTAGACCTGGCTTGCGGCGCAGGACGTCACATGCAGTTTTTCAAAGGCTTGGGCCACCAATGCACCGGTGTTGACCGATCCTCTGAAGCCCTGGCTTTGGCAAATCAACACGGCCAAGTCATAGAAGCCGACATCGAGTCTGGCCCATGGCCCTTGGAAAATCGGCAATTTGATGTGGTGGTGGTCACCAATTACCTGTGGCGCCCCCTGATGCCGCGCATTCTTCAAAGTCTGGCCTCTGGCGGACTTCTAATATATGAAACATTTGCAGCGGGTCACGAAAAAATAGGCAAGCCGTCTAGGCCAGACTTTTTGCTCAATCCGGGCGAATTACTGCAAACCTTTGCCTCGCTGCATGTGGTTGCCTATGAGAATGGCTACTGGCCAGACGCCCCCAAATACGTGCAACGAATTGCAGCCGTTCGTCAAGTCAATGATTCTGATCGCCAGTTTGGCCTAAGCTGTCGTTAGAATGCTCATTTGTCGATCTTTTCATTCGCCATGACGAAACCATTTCAACCCATTACAGGCAGTATTCCCGCTTTGGTCACCCCCATGTTGGCGGACGGTTCCGTTGACTACGACACTTTGCGAAAACTGATCGATTGGCACATTGCCGAAGGCACAGATTGCATCGGCGTTGTGGGCACCACCGGCGAATCTCCCACCGTCAATGTCGAAGAGCACCGCGAAATTATTCGCGTCTCTGTTGAACAAGCCAAAGGTCGCGTGCCCATCATGGCGGGTTGCGGTGCAAATTCCACTGCCGAAGCCATTGAACTGGCCAAGTTTGCCAAAAGCGTTGGCGCCGATTGCCAGTTGCAAGTCGTGCCCTACTACAACAAGCCCACGCAAGAAGGCCTGTACCAACACTTTAAAGCCATTGCAGAAGCGGTACCCGACTTGCCCATTATTTTGTACAACGTGCCAGGCCGTTCTGTCGCCGATATGCAGCACGATACGGTGCTCAGGCTGGCCCAAGTGCCCGGCATTGTGGGCATCAAAGAAGCAACGGGCAACATTGAACGCGCACAATGGCTCATCCGCGATTTGCCCAAAGAATTCGCTGTCTACTCGGGTGACGATCCAACAGCCGTAGCCCTCATGCTGTGCGGTGGCAAAGGCAATGTCAGTGTGACAGCCAATGTGGCGCCCCGACTCATGCATGAATTGTGTGTAGCGGCCATAGCAGGCGATGTCAAAAAAGCCATGGACATTCAATTCAAGCTCATGCCCGTCCACAAAAATTTGTTCGTCGAAGCCAACCCCATTCCCGTGAAATGGGCCATGGCTCGCATGGGCTTGTGTGGCGGCAATTTGCGTTTACCCATGACAGAACTTTCTAAACCTCAACAGCCTGTGGTCGAAGCCGCACTGCGTGCGAGCGGTCTACTCTAAGTCTTTGTAACAATTAACAGCCCTTCACTTCAGGATCAACACGTGAATCGATTTGCGCCCACCCCCCGTCACATGACCGCCTTGGCTTGTGCCACCACTCTGGCTTGCCTCATGTCTGGCTGTTCTTCACTGGAGGAAGACAAGATCAATTACAAGAGCGCCAGCAAGCCATTGCCAACGCTTGAAGTTCCCCCTGACCTGACACAAATCAAGCGCGACAGTCGCTATCAAATTGGTGGCCCTGCCAGTGCTTTGGCCATGGCCTCGGGCGCTGCGCCAGCTCGCACCACAAGCGACGCCATGACTGCAACCAACCAAGCAGGCAATGCAAGAATTGAACGCATTGGCAATCAGCGCATCCTGAAAATTGACATCAAAGCCGATGAAGCTTGGCAACCATTGCGTGACTTTTGGAAAGACAATGGTTTCACGCTCAATGTTGATCAACCAGAACTAGGCATCATGGAAACCGACTGGGCAGAGAATCGCGGCAAATTGCCACAAGACTTTGTCCGCAAATCGATTGGCAAAATTTTTGACGCACTTTATTCAACTGGCGAGCGGGACAAATTCCGTACCCGTGTTGAAAGAACCGACAAAGGTCTCGAAATCACTGTCACGCATCGCGGCATGGTTGAGGTCTATGCGGGCCCCTTGAACAGCAACACCACCTGGACTCCACGCCCCGCCGATGCAGAATTAGAAATTGAATTTTTGCGCCGTCTGATGATGAAATTCGGTGGTCAGACATTGGTCAATACTGCTGGCAGTTCACCATCGGCCATTGCAACAGGCCCAGCTACTGCTGGCATGGCCAACGATGTCGCAGTGACAAAAATTGGCAACCAGCCCGCCATTGAAATCAAAGATGGCTTTGACCGCGCATGGCGCCGAGTCGGCGTTGCCATCGACCGCTCTGGCTTTACTGTCGAAGACCGAGACCGTGGTCAAGGTGTGTTCTTTGTGAGGTATGCACCAGGTGGCAGCTCAGACAAAGAGCCTGGATTCTTTGCCAAAATTTTCTCCAGCGACAAGGCCACACCTACTCTGGCCAAGTATCGCATCGCGGTTACCAGCAAAGGTGATGTTTCAACTGTGGTGGTTCAGGGCGCAGATGGACTTCCAGAAACTTCAAGCAACGCTCAAAAAATTATCAAGCTTTTGGCAGACGAAATTAAGTGAGCTGAAACAAGACGAAAAAAAACCCCGCACTGCGGGGTTTTTTTTGGACTTCTAAGAATTACTTCTTAGGAGCTTCTGCAGGAGCAGCTGGTGCAGCGGCTGGAGCAGCAGCGGCTGGAGCAGCAGCAGCAGCTGCAGCAGCGTCAGCTGGCTTAGCGTCAGCAGCAGGTGCTGCTGGTGCTGCAGGAGCAGCAGCGGCTGGAGCGGGTGCAGGTGCAGCAGCTTCTTCTTTTTTACCGCAGGCAGCCAAAGCAGCAGCAGCGATCACGGCAGCCAAAACGAGGGACTTGTTCATGATTATTTTCCTTAAAGTTAGTGAAAAAACAATTTCCGGGAAATTGTCATCAAGATTGATTAAAACCCTGTTGACAGAACAGTGAGCACTCGAGCTCTCACTGAACAGCTT
>CANKXC010000078.1 GCA_947487355.1 Comamonadaceae bacterium
ACCGCCGACTTTGCCGTCATGTTGCCGCAGGTTAAGGCCGGAAAAATTAGAGGCTTGGCCGTGACCTCTACACAACGTTCCAAAGCCATTCCAGAATTGCCCACAGTCAATGAAGCACTGGGATTGAAGGACTACGAACTGATTGCTTACTTCGCCATGTTTGCGCCTGCAGGCACACCTACCGACATCATTCAAAAGCTGAATGCGGCTGCCAACGCAGCGGCCAACGACAAAGCCATCTTGGAAAGATTCTCAGCCCTCGGATTTGAAACAGCGCCTGCATCGCCCGAAGCATTGGCACAGCGTTCAAAAACCGAGACCGCCAAGTGGGCCAAGGCCATTCGCGAAGCCAAAATTGAAGCACAATAACCTGATAGGTTGAACCCTCAAAAGGAAATTTCTATGACCACAATTTCAAGGCGCCAATTTGGCCTCACTGCAGCAGCGCTTGGACTTCCTGCGTTGCATGGTTGTGCATCAATTTGGCCACAAGACAAAATTTTGTCTGTTGGTGCTTTGTTTGCTGGTCAAGTCACCGACAAAGGGTTTATGGAGTCGGGGTGGCGTGGCCTCGAAAAGGCGCGAACAGATTTGGGTGTGAAGACGCAGTTCATTGACTCCGTGGTACCAAAAAAAGAATTGCTAATGCAGTCGCTGACTGTTTTGGCAAATTCAGGCGTGGACTTGGTCATTGCCCATGGTGGTCAAAATAACGAAGCTTGTGCGGAAGTAGCTAGCAAATTTCCACAAGTTAAGTTTGTCGTCATTCAGGGGGGCGTAACGGCAGCCAATTTAGCCAGTTATGAAGTACTCCAAGAAGAGTCTGCTTACTTGGGTGGCGTGCTGGCAGCACTTACTACGCGTACAGGTGTTGTTGGGCATATGTCTGGAATTCGTGTGCGACCAGGTTTGAAAGGGCGCGCAGCTTTTGTGGCTGGCGTCAATGCCACCAATCCCAATGTCAGAGTATTGACTAATTTCTCAGGCAATCAAGACGACAACGCATTGTCAAAACGCGTTGCTTTGGCAGAAATTGCCAATGGTGCCGATTGTATTTTCACCATGCTCAATGCTGGTCGAGGTGGTGCGATTGAGGCTTGTCGTGAAAAAGGTGTCCGTCAAATTGGCAATGTGGTCGATTGGGTGCAAACTGATCCACAAGTCTTTGTTGCATCAGCCATAGCCGATGTCAGCATGGCAGTTTTGCAAGCGGTCAGCGATTTGAAAGCGGGCCAATTTCAGGCGGGCAAAATTCAAAAAGTAGGCCTGCAAAATGCTCAGGCAGTTAGGCTCACCATGGCTGCCGATGTTCCCGAGTCGGTGCGTCAAAAAATTGCCAAAGTGTCTGAAGACATACAGGCTGGCAAGATCAAAATTCCGGAAGCCTATACAGGGCCAGAATTTGCTAACCCTGTTTAAGCGCTTCTAACGAGAAGCCCGCAATCTTTTTGTAATCGTCTGAAATTTTGCGAAGCTCTTCTTGGCTGATCACATCGTCGATGTGGCGGAAGGGCTTGCCTTGCGTGAGTTCATCTACTTTGATGTTGATGAAGTCGGGCGGGGAGGTGCGGTTGGTTTGAACCACTTTGTTGGCCAAGGGCCTGCGCACGTTTTCGTAGCGCAACAGGGCGGGCAGGGGGTCTTGGTCTTCTGTAAATTTGGCCAGTTCATCGGCCAAAGTTCGGGCATCGATTAAGGCTTGCGCCGAGCCATTGGAGCCGCGAGGGTACATAGGGTGCGCGGCATCGCCCAAGAAAGTGACGCGGCCAAACGTCCACTGATCAATAGGATCTTTGTCCACCATGGGATATTCAAGCAGCGACTCTGCGTTGGCAATGAGCTGAGTCACATCTAGCCAATCAAACTTCCAATCGGCAAACAATTTCAAAACATCTTCAACCTTGCCGGCTTGATTCCAATCGTTTTGCGTCACGCCTTCCATTCGAATCTCGGCCATCCAATTGACCAATTGATGGCCTTCGTCATCGACCTTGTCGACGATGGGATAGATAACCATCTTGCCCGTTTCAATGGAGCCAATTCGCATGTAGGTTTTGCCAGTCAAAATGGGCTTGAAGCGAGTAACGCCGCGCCATGTATTGATCCCGGTAAACACCATTTTTTCATCTGGGTAAAAAGTGCGGCGCACGGCAGAGTTGACGCCATCAGCGGCAATGGCCACGTGGCAATTCACTGCGGGCAAAGTATTGCCTGCAGGGTCTGAGAAAGTCAGGGTGGCGGTGTCTTCATTTTGCGCAATGCTTTTGAAGCGATAGCCGGTGTGCACATGGTCAGCGCCCAAACGCTTAACAGCGGTATCAAACAAAATTTTGTGCAGCTTGCCACGGTGAATGCCCACCTCGGGCAATGCATAGCCCGCATGGCGACCGCGCAATTCGCTGTAAATGAATTGACCATGTCGATTGAAGAACGCACTCTCGTAATTTTCAATGCCAGCGGCTTCAAGTTCGGGCTGAATGCCCAAGGCAGCCAACTCACGCATGGCATGCGGCAAAAGCGTAATGCCCACGCCCAGTTCGCGCACTTCGGCCACTGCTTCAAACACATGGCAAACAACACCGCGCTCATGCAAATGCAAAGCCAGAGCCAAACCCCCAACGCCACCGCCCACAATGGCGATGTTGATTTTCTGATGTGTCATGCGATGTGTGATGCGTTTAGTGATTCTGTATAAAAAATTTATTCGGCAGAAATTTGTTTGGACTTGATCACGTTGCCCCAGCGTGGGTAGTCTTTGGCCACAATGGCGGCCAACTCTGGCGGTGTAGATGCAACAGCATCTAAACCTGCTTTGCCCAAAATTTCTTTCACATCGGCTTGACGCAAGATGGCGGCCATTTCGGTGTTCAAGCGGGTCACCACAGCGCTGGGTGTTTTGCTGGGAACAAAGAAGGCGTACCAAAGATCGACGTCAATGCGCTTCACACCCATCTCGTCAAATGTAGGCACATCTGGTGCAACGGGATGGCGCTTGGGGCTGCCTACAGCCAATGCATTGAGCCTGCCATTTTTAACAAAGCCTTGTGCAATGTGCACTGGCAAAAAGCCTACGTTCAATTCACCGCCCAGCAAGTCTTGCGTGTAGCCAGCTGAACCGCGATAAGGCACGTGCAACATGAAGGTGTTGGTTTCGAGTTTGAACAACTCCATGGCCATGTGGTGCGGTGTACCAACACCTGGCGATCCAAAGCTGACGGAGCCAGGCTTGGCTTTGACTTGACTGACCAAGTCGGCTATCGATTTGATGCCAGTCTTGGGGTGGGCAACCAACATCAAAGAACCATAGGCAGCCATGGATACGGCAGAAAAATCTTTGACTGGATCAAAGCTGACGCTCTTGTACATTTGCGATGCCATGAGCATGGTGTTGGCGCCCATCAAAATGGTGTAGCCATCGGCATTAGATTTGGCCACGGCATCGGCACCAATGTTGCCGCTGGCGCCAGGCTGGTTTTGCACCACCACGGGTTGGCCCAATTTTTCAGAGAGGCGCGGCGCAACAACACGTGCAATGGTGTCCATGCCAGTGCCTGGCGTGAAGGGCACCACAATTTTGAGCGTTTGTGCGGGAAAGTTGGCTTGTGCCAAGGCGCTTAAGCTGGCAGTGCCCAAGGCCAAGCCAGCCAAAGTGGCGAGGCTAGAAATGGCCAACAGGCTACGTCGTTGAATGCTTTTCATTGGATGTTCTCCTAATAGGTTTGTGTTTTAAATGATTTATTTCTTGGCCGGTGGAATTTTGAAGAGGCGCTCTGCATTGCCTTCAAAAAACGCTTGCCGCACTTGCGGGGCCATGTCGAGGTTTTCCAAAATGGCCACTTCTTCGGGTACATATTGGTAGGGGTAGTCCATGGCGTACAGCACGCGGTCGGGGCCCATAAAGTCTTGCGTAAATTTGAGCGCTGCGCCCCATGCTACACCACTGTTGGTAATGTGAAAGTTTTCGCGCAGGTAGTCGCTGGGCTTGCGCTGAATGGGCTGCACGCTGGGGTAGCGCTTGGATCTAACAGTGGCTGCGTGCATGTAATCAAGGCGGTAAGCCCAGAACGGCAAGGCTTCACCCATGTGGCCCAAAATAACTTGCAGCTTTGGAAACTTGTCAAACACGCCGGAGGTAATGAGGCGCATGGCATGCAGGCCCGTCTCAACACCAAAGCCATAAATGGCACCATCGAGACCCGCTTCTAAGAAATGCTGAATCATGCTGGCGGGCATGGCATTGGGGTGCAAATAGATGGGGGTGTCCATGGCTTCGGCCGCTTCAAAGATGGGCCAAAACTTGGTGTCCGACAAATATTCACCATGGGTGTGAGAGTTGATCACAACCGAATTCATGCCCAATTGGTTTACGCCGCGTTGAATTTCTTTGGCGGCAGCGGCAGGGTCTTGGGGGGCCACTGCAATCATGCCCACCAAACGGTCGGGGTGGCGGCGTGTGGCTTCGGCCAGAATGTCGTTGGCCACAGGCGCAAATGCCACAGCCGTTTCTTTGTCCATGATTTGAACGCCAGGGGAGGTCAGGCCAATGACCTGAACGTCGACGCCCGCTTCGTCCATGTGTTGCAAGCGCAATTGGTCCAAATCGACCAAGCAACGCATGATGTGCTGGGCGCGTTCGCTGGGGCTGCTCATGTAAAAACCCATGAGGTTTTTAAAGCCCACATCCACGTTGTCTTTGGCCAGAATTTTTTTGTAAATTTCCAGCATTTCAGGGGGCGAAAACGCCTCTTCTGTGGCAATTCTTCGATAAGGCCGTTTGGGCAAATTGAGTAGAGTCATGGGGTGATTCAGGGAGGTACAGCCGTTGACGAAAGCGCGTCAAAACAAGTGGCAGATTGTGCATGGATTCGCGGTTTTTTGCTTGGCGCCAAATAAACATGGGCAACCATGCGCCAACTAGGGGTATAGGTTGTTCCCCTCTAGGAGAATTTGACAACTACAGCTACAAAGTAATTCTTCATTTTCTATCCTCAGGAGACTTTTCTCATGAAGCTGTCTGTCAACGGAAAGAGCCACACGCTCGATGTCGAACCAGAAATGCCCTTGCTATGGGCTTTGCGAGACGAACTCGATATCAAAGGTCCTAAGTTTGGATGTGGTATTGCGCAATGTGGGACTTGCACGGTTTTGCTCAATGGCGAACCCGTTCGTTCGTGCTCATATCCCGTGTCAGTAGCGGCTGGTCAAAAAGTCATCACCATTGAGGGCTTGGCAGACAAAGGCAAATTGCACGCGGTGCAACAAGCATGGATTGACCATCAAGTGCCACAGTGCGGTTACTGTCAAGGCGGCCAAATGTTGGCGGCTGTAGCGCTCTTGAAGAAAAAACCGAAGCCCACCGACGAGGATATCGATGCGGCCATGACCAACATTTGCCGTTGCGGCACCTACGCACGCATTCGCGCCGCCATTCATTCAGTGGCCAAGAAAGGAGGTCGCGCATGAACACCCCCAGCAACCTTCAACAAGACGCAGACAGAGCAAGCATGGACCGCAGGCACTTTCTGAAGGTGTCTGGCACAGCCAGTGCAGGCATGTCCTTGGGTTTCTTCTTACCTGAGCGTGCGCAGGCATCAGACAAGCCACAACTCAATGTTTGGATTGAAATTGAGACCAACGACACCATCGTGATTCGATATGCGCGCGCAGAAATGGGCCAGGGCAGTATGACTTCTGCACCCATGATGATTGCAGAAGAACTCGAAGCCGATTGGAAAAAAGTCCGCATTGAGTACGCTACGGCGCACGATAACCTTAGATCCAAACGCGCCTATGGCGACATGGCTTCGGTTGGAAGCCGCACCATTCGCCACTCTCAAGAGTACTTGCGCAAAGCAGGCGCAACAGCACGCGAAATGTTGGTCACTGCAGCCGCCCAAAAATGGAACGTGCCCGCCAGTGAGTGCAAAGCCGCTTTAAACAAGGTAACGCACACACCTTCAAAGCGCAGCTTCACATACGGTCAATTGGCCAGCGATGCCGCCAAGTTAGAAGCCCCCAAAACGGTTCAGCTCAAAGACCCCAAAAACTGGACCATCATCGGCAAGTCAATTCCCCGTGTCGACATTCCAGACATCGTGGTGGGCAAGCGCCAATATGGCATTGACACCCAACTGCCGGGCATGTTGCATGCCGCAATTGCGGCTTGCCCTGTGTTCAATGGCACAGTCAAATCCTTGGACGCCTCCAAGGTTGAAAATCGCCGCGGCATTGTCAAGGTCTTGAACATGGGCACCTTTGTGGCCGTGGTGGCCGACAACTGGTGGCGTGCCAAAGAAGCGCTTCGCGAAGTGGCTGTCGATTGGGATGTGGGCGAGCACGGCACCCTGAGCAGTGCGGCCATCATGGCGCACTTTAAAGCGGGCATGTCGCAGCCAGAATTGGCTGTAGCCCGCAACGATGGTAATACCCTTGAGGCCATGACCAAAGCCGCCAAGGTGGTTGAGGGCGAATACTTCACGCCTTACTTGGCGCATGCCACCATGGAGCCCATGGTGTGTACCGCTTGGTTGCAAGGCGACAAACTCGAGGTGTGGTCTTCTAGCCAAAACCCAGAAGCTACTTTGGCTGTTAGTGCTGCCACTGCAGGTGTGCCGCCCGCCAATGTCAAAGTACACCCAGTGCAGTTGGGCGGCGGTTTGGGTCGCAAGAGTCCACAAGACTTTACGCGTCAGGCCGTCATGATTGCCAAGGCCATGCCTGGCAAGCCCGTCAAAATGTTGTGGTCTCGTGAAGAAGAAATTCAACACGGCCTGTACCGCCCCGCCAGCCTGATGCGATTCAAAGCAGGCTTGGATGCCAACGGCAAAGTGGACGCACTGCACATTCGCGTCAGTGCGCCTTCTATCTTGGCCACGTTGCTCAGACTGCCTTTGCCCAAAGGTGTTGACGGTCAAGCGGTGGCCTGTTTCAACGATCACCCTTATGCCATCCCCAACACCTTGGTCGATTACGCACAGCGCAACACCAATGTGCCCGTGGGTTTTTGGCGCACAGTGGGCCACTCACAAAACCCATTTGGTCGTGAGTGCTTTATCGATGAATGCGCACTGGCTGCTGGCAAAGATCCGGTTGCGTACCGTTTGGACATGTTGCCCAACAACGAAACATCCAAACGCGACCGCGCTATTTTGGAAGCGGTTACCAAGGCCGCAGGCTGGGGCAGTCAATTGCCAGCGGGCGTGTTCCGCGGCGTAGCCGAGACAGAAGGCTATGGCAGCTGGACGGCTTGCGTTTGCGAAGTGTCAGTTAATGCGCGCAATGAAGTCAAAATTCACCGCGTTGTGATTGGCATCGATCCTGGTTATGCGGTCAACCCCGACAACATCGTGGCGCAATTCCAAGGTAGCGTGGTGCACGGTTTAACGGCCATCTTCTGGGGTGAAAACACCATCAAGGAAGGCCGAGTGGAGCAATCCAACTTCCACGATTACCGCATGATGCGCCTCAACGAGATGCCCAAAGTGGAAGTGGTCATTGCACC
>CANKXC010000079.1 GCA_947487355.1 Comamonadaceae bacterium
GTGGTTGTCAATCGGACACCTGAACAGAAAAAACAAGATGCGTTGGTGCGCCAACAAAAGTCTGCCCTGGCCAAACCTTTGAAAAAGTCAATTGAACAAGCAGACCAAAAAATGGCGCAACTTGAGGCACAAAAAGGGGCACTTGAAACCAAACTTACCACGCCCCTACCGCCAGCAGAAATTGCAGAAATGGGCAAGCAACTCAAAGCCATTCAAACTGAGCTGGAAGACTTGGAAGTTCAATGGCTGTCTTGGACCGAGGAACTTGATCAGCTCAACACCGCGGCTTGATACACCCCAACTTAATTTACCGCGGCTTAATCTACCGCGGCTTAATTTTTGTGGCCAAAGAAAAAACCCACTGAGCTTGCGCCAAGTGGGTTTTAAAAGGATTTGAGTATTTGGTGGGTCGGGCGAGATTCGAACTCGCGACCAACGGATTAAAAGTCCGCTGCTCTACCGACTGAGCTACCGACCCATCTACTCAAGCCTTAAATTATAGCGTCATATTTTTGACTTTATCAAGCCATCGGCAAGAAAATTTAAGGTCAGCGATGCTGCCACCATGCCAAAGCTAGCAGTGACCGTGACCACCGAGCCATATCCGTGGCAATTCAAACTGCCGTCACCCTCTAACTGGCACGATGGGTCGGGTGGCGCAACATTCTCTCGACTGAACACACACTGAACACCCATCTTGGCGCCATCTTTCGGTGCGCCGCGTTCTTTCCTTAAACGATACCTAACTTGGGCCAACAAAGGGTCGTGTGTGACTTTGGACAAATCGGCCTGCTCAACCAAATGGGCATGTCGTTTACCTCCTGCGGCACCGAGGCTGACAAAAAACTTTTTCTGTCGAATGGCCCAATCAGCCATGGCCACTTTGGACTTTACTTGGTCACATGCATCAATGACAGCACTCAAAGGCGCGAGTGTGGCTGGCGCGCTTTGTAAATCATTGAGCAATGGCAACCAGTTTTCTGGCGTTACAAAGTCATCCACTGTATGCACGATACATTGCGGATTGATCTGGCCAATTCTTTCTTTCATGGCTGCAACTTTGGACATTCCCAAAGTGGATTCAAGGGCATGAATTTGGCGGTTGATGTTGGACTCGGCCACATGGTCCATGTCGATCAAGGTCATTTCGCCAACGCCACTGCGAGCCAGTGACTCTGCGACCCATGAGCCAACACCACCAATTCCAACAATCATCACATGCGACTTGGCAATAGATGCGGCACCTTCAACACCATACAGACGGGCCATTCCGCCAAAGCGTCTGTCTAGCATCATGAATTAGTCAGCTCTTTTTAGGTCGTACTGGAGTGCAATAAAAGCACCCATCACAATGGCGGCAGTCGCCAAAATACTCAAGATGTTGAGCGTTGATACACCGCTGAGGCCCTGACCAATTGAGCATCCTATGGCCATCACTGCACCAACGCCCATCAAGCAGCCGCCCAACAGATGCCGCTTCAAATCGGCGATGTTTGAAAAACCTTCCCACCGAAAACTACCTTGATGTTTGGCGCTGACAAATGAGCCCAAAACAATACCCAAGACACTGACCATGCCAATGGTGAGTCGTTTAGTGCCATCACTGAAATACAGCAGAGCGTCTAGGCCTAGCGCTAAAGGCGCGGTCAAACTGAATGACTCCATTTTTCGGCTGGAGGTCGCCAAGAAAAATTCGTCAAGTGTTTCTGGGTGTTCTAAACCATGCCCCAAAACACCAGAGACCCACCACATGCCACACACAAGCAAACCCACTGACAAGCCTGCCACCAGGTTTCGCATTGAAATGAAATTTCGATCTTTGAAGATCCAGACAGCCAACAAGCAGAAGGCAATGATTGAAGACCACAACATACCCTGCTGCAAACTTGAATTGAAAATGAGAGCACTCCACTGACCTGCAAACAAGCCCTGCGATATTTCGATCTGAACAGGCTCAATGGACTTCACGCGGGGGATGGCCAAAAAACCCTTTAACGTGACCAAGGCCGCTAAGCCCATGGTGACAGCAACCACCAATGATTTCAAATTGCCAGCACCCAAGCGGACCAAGGATTTAGAACCACATCCCGAACCCCAGACCATGCCCCAGCCAAACATCAAACCACCCAGCATGACAGCCAGCCAAGGTGCAGATTTAGCGGGGTAAATGGTGTTCAGTGGGCTAATCAGACCCGCATAGCTCATGAGTCCAAAGCCAAGGACAGCGACAGCAATGGCCAAGGCCCACTGCCTGAGTCGGTCGAAGCTGCCCATGATGACGGCATCACTGACGGCACCCATGGTGCAAAAGTGCGTGCGGTGAAGCACCCAGCCAAACAAGAAGGAGATGAGACCCGCTGCACCCAGCACAATCAGCTGGAGTTGGGCTAGCTGGGTTGCATCCATATTGATTAACGAAGTCTGGCCAATCGGTCTTTGGCAGTTTGCGCCGCATCACTGTTTGGATGCGTGCTAATCAAGTCTTCCATGGCTTTGCGAGCACCCTTGGTGTCTTTCAGTTCAATCAAGCAATTGGAAATAGCCAACATGGCTTCTGAGGCTCTTGTATGTTGCGGCGCAATGCTGAGCAACTTACGAAAGTTGGCGACCGATTCCTTGTAATCTTTGGTAGCGTACTGCGCATTGCCAATCCAAAACAGGCTAGAAGCTGCATAGCCGCTGGTGGGGTAACGGCGCAAGAAATTCAACATACTGCCTTGAGCAGCTGCAAAATCACCTGTGCGGAACACCGCCAATGCTGTGTCAAATTCTTTCTTTTCGCCAGGATCAGCCTGAAACTCCAAACCATCCAAAACAACCTTGATAGGTTCAAATCTGGAGATGCGCGAATCAACAGATTGCAAGACATCTTTTTGTTTGATCTGCAGTTCTGAAAGCTCTTTGATCAATTGCTCATTGGCGCCGCGCATCTTTGACTGATCGACTTTGAGTGCCTCAATTTGATTTTGCAAGTCCAGAATGGCACGCCTCAAAACGGCAACTTCTTCAACCTGCGCTTGCGCCTGTGCTTGAGCCTGAGATTGGGCTTGAATTTGGGTTTTGAGGCTTTGTTGTGTGGCCTCTAATTTTTGACGCAAATCCAAAATAGCGCGACGCGCTTCATCGTCGCCAAATAACGCCGCTTGGGCGCTTAGCGAAGCGCCTAACAACAGTGAAGTAAAAACAAGCTGACGAATTTGAAACTTGAAGCGTGTGCGCATGGCAATTCAATGATCAGTATTTGATTTCAACACGGCGATTTTTGGCGAATGCCGCTTCGTCACTGCCGTTTGCAGCTGGCTTTTCTTTACCGAAGCTAACGGCTTCTAATTGCGCATCGCTCACACCCAACAAGGTCAAAGCACGTCGCACAGTTTCTGCACGCTTTTGACCCAAGGCCAAGTTGTACTCACGACCACCACGCTCGTCGGTGTGACCTTCCAATTGAACTTTGAGTTGCTTGTTGGCTTGCAAATGAGCAGCATTGCGCTCCAAAACTGCACGGGCTTCGGGCTTCAATGTGAAGCTGTCGTAATCAAAATAAACCACATTGAGGCCAGCAGGGGCAACGATTTGTGTGCCGGCATTGCTGCTAACGACGGGTGCAACGGTACTTGTCGCAAGGACAGGTTGTGAGTTGGTGTTGTTGGCAGAAGCGGTCTTGTCTTCAACGGGTACATCGTTCAGTTTGACACCTGAAGAGCAGGCCGCCAGTGCGGCTGTAAGGGCCAAAATCCAAAAACTACGCTTGATCATAAAAACTCCAAAAGATTTGATTGATTAAATTATCGGTATGGGCCCCAGGCAGGCTCACGAATATCGCCACTTTGTCCAGACAATCTTGCTTTAATTTTGCCATCCAAGGTGGTGGTCATGAGCGCCTCTCGGCCTTGCAGCACTGTGGCAAACACAATCAACTTGCTGTTGGGGGCAAAGCTAGGACGCTCATCGGCTGTGGTTTCAGTGATGGCCGTAGCCTGACCAGTGCTTAAGTTCAGAACCTGAACTTTGAACTGCCCCCCAACACGGCTGATATAAGTTAACCAACGCCCATCGGGGCTTAGTGCAGGTGAGATATTGTAACTTCCACTGAAAGTGACTCTTTCGACGGGCCCACCCATGGCGGGGGTTCTGTAAATTTGGGGGCTACCGCCGCGATCCGACACGAAATAAATGGCGCTGCCATCGGCTGTGAAAGTCGGTTCGGTATCAATGCCCGCACTTTGTGTCAGGCGTTTGGCCTCGCCGTTGCCTGTGTCAATTTGATACAACTGTGAGCCGCCGTCTCGGCTGAGTGTGGCCAACAAAGTGCGCCCATCAGGCGACCAAGCCGGTGCGCTGTTAGAGCCTTTGAAATTGGCCATGATGCGCCGTTTGCCCGTTGCCAATTCATGGACATAAATAACTGGTTTGCGAGACTCGAACGAGACATAAGCCAATTGATTGCCCTTGGGAGACCAAGATGGCGAAATGATGGGTTCTGAACTGGTCAATGCGGATTGCGCGTTTTCACCATCAGAGTCTGCAATCCACAGAGTGTACTTGCCAGAAGTTTTAGTAATGTAAGAGATGCGTGTTGCAAAAACACCTTTGTCGCCAGTGAGTTTTTCGTACACCCAATCGGCCAAGCGGTGGGCAGACAAACGAAGGTCGGCAACTGCTACCGTTTCACGGAAATCGCCGCGTTCTTGTCCGGTCACCACATCCCATAACTTGGCACGGACTTCATATCGCCCATCTGCCAAGCGCGTTGCACTGCCAGCCAACAAAGCATCGGCACTTCTCTGTCGTATTTGCGAAAAGTCTGGACGTGTCAATTCATCCATCGCTATGCCTGTCACAGCCACAGATCGGAACTGCCCGCTCCGTTCCAAGTCTGCCAAAACAATGGCCGATGTTTTTTGGGGCGCAGTGTCTTCACCCTTAAAGGCAACGACAGCAATGGGCAATTGGGTCATGCCCACGCCAGACACATCGACCTTAAACTGCGCCGAAGTTGACATCGGAATGAATAAGCACAGGGCACTCAACAGCCAACACAAGCGTTTGAAAGAGGTCAAAAAGTTCATGGAATCGATCATGCGCATAGGTAAAGTTTGAACAACTGCGTTAATTTAGCATTGTGACACGCGCTAAAATCAATTTGATGACACAAATCCCCGCTGAAAGTCCCCAAAAGGATCTGCCTTTTTACAAGCGGATGCTTAGGCTTTGGCCCTACTTTGGTCGGCAGCGGGCCTCTTGGGCTTTGGCCATCTTGGCCACCTTGGTGGCTGCCAGCACAGAGCCGCTTATTCCTGCGCTCTTCAAGCCCCTTTTAGACGAGGGTTTTTCTGAGAATGCCTTGCCTTTGTGGATGGTGCCCACCGCAGTTATCGGTATTTTTGCGGTCAGAGGCGCCGCCTTCTTTATTTCTCAATATGCCTTGGCGCGCATTGCCAATGATGGCATGCAGGCACTGCGCGACGCCCTGTTTCAGCGCTTGGTTCAAGCAGAAATGTCATTGTTCAGCAAACAATCGGCCAGCGCACTTTCAAACACTTTGGTTTATGAAGTTCAGACCGGCGCCAACCAATTGATCTCTGCCCTGCTGGGTCTGTCCCGAGATGGCTTTACTCTAATTGCCCTGGTGGCTTATTTGTTTTTCCTCAACTGGAAACTCACGCTGTTGGTTTTCATCGTGGTGCCCGGCACAGCCTGGATCATGAAAAAGCTGTCTAAGCGACTTTACAAACTCACCAAAGACAGTCAAACAGCCACCGACGACTTGGCTTATGTGGTGGAAGAAAATGTCTTGGCACATCGTGTGGTGCGTTTGCATGGCGCACAAGCAGGTCAGCTAGAGCGGTTCAAGGTTTTGAGCCAAAGGTTGCGCAGTTTGGCCTTGAAATCCACCATTGCCTCAGCGGCCATGTCGCCTTTAACCCAACTGATGGCTGCCATTGCACTGTCTGTGGTTTTGGTGGTCGCACTCATTCAAAGTCGAACAGGTTTACAAGGCGCAACCGTGGGTGGCTTCGTGGCGTTTATCACGGCCATGCTCATGTTGGTCTCGCCCATCAAACGCTTGGCAGACATCGCCACCCCCATCACAAGAGGTTTGGCCGCACTGGAAAGAGGGCTGCGCTTGCTTGAAGAAATCAATGTTGAAGTGCAAGGGCAGCATGAAGCGCCCATCAAGTCAAATCAGAGCGCCCATATAAAAGATGATGCTTTCTGCATCGAGCTCGAAGCAGTCTCAGTCAAATACAAGCAAGATGCACCCGCAGCGCTCCAACAAATCAGCTTGCAAATAGCCAGAGGAGAAACAGTGGCTTTTGTGGGCTCCTCTGGATCGGGCAAAACCACATTGATTAATCTATTGCCGCGTTTTGTCTTGCCTGAAAGTGGACAAATCACCATCATGGGTACGCCCATTGAACAATGGCCATTGGCCCAATTGCGCGCGCAGTTTGCGTTGGTTAGCCAAGACGTGGTGATGCTGAACGACACCGTTGCAGCCAATGTGGCTTTAGGCAAAAGCATTGACAAAAACAAAGTACAGAGTTGCTTAGAAGCCGCCAACTTGTCTGATCACGTGGCCAGGTTGCCCAATGGCATTGACACCCCGTTGGGTCACAATGCCACGGAGTTGTCCGGCGGCCAACGTCAGCGCTTGGCCATAGCCAGAGCGCTATACAAAGATGCACCCATTTTGATTTTGGACGAAGCCACATCAGCGCTGGACAATGAATCAGAGCGCTTGGTTCAAGACGCTTTACAAAAACTGATGCGTGGCCGAACCACCTTGGTCATTGCGCACAGACTCTCGACCATTGAGCATGCAGACCGTGTGGTGGTCATGGAACATGGGCAGATGATTGAACAAGGTCGTCACCAAGACTTGTTATTGGCCGGCGGCGCTTATGCCAAGTTGCACCACAAAGGCGAAGTTTAAATTTGGCTTTCTGAAAGTGCTAGAGCAACACAATGTCGTACTGCTCTTGACCCATGGCAGACTCGCTTTGCAGCGAAATGGGTTTGGCAATAAAGTCTGACAGCGCTGCCAAATGTTGGCTTTCTTCGTCCAGCAACAATTCAATGACGCCGGGCGCGGCCACAACTCTGAATTCGCGGGGATTGAATTGACGTGCCTCTCGCAAAATTTCGCGCAAGATGTCATACACCACTGTTCGGGTGGTTTTGACAATGCCCTTGCCTTCGCAACTGGGGCAAGGTTCACACAGCATGTGAGACAAGGATTCACGGGTGCGTTTGCGTGTCATTTCAAGCAAACCAAGCTGTGAAAAACCGCCCGCCATGGTTTTGACGCGGTCTCTTGCCAGCTGCTTTTTAAATTCATCAAGCACCGCGGCTTGGTGTTCATCACGCGACATGTCAATGAAGTCGACAATGATGATGCCGCCCAAATTGCGAAGCCTGAGCTG
>CANKXC010000080.1 GCA_947487355.1 Comamonadaceae bacterium
GCCACACCCGCATGGCGGTGCAAAACCGCCAAGAGCATGGCCAGCCGGTCTCTTTCGAGGCCCACCGACAGCCTGCGAGGGCTAGGCCCACCGCTGTCAACCAGGGCTTGAATTTCAACCAACAAAGGCCGCGTGCCCTCCAAAGTGACCATGACGCAACTGCCCGCTACGGGCTCGGAATGTTGCGATAAAAAGATGGCGCTGGGATTGGAAATGCCCTTCAGACCTTTTTCGGTCATGGCAAAAACGCCAATCTCATTGACCGCACCAAAGCGATTTTTGATGGCTCTGATCAGTCGGAAGCTACTGTGCGTATCGCCTTCAAAGTACAACACCGTGTCGACCATGTGCTCCAAAACACGTGGACCGGCCAGTGCGCCTTCTTTGGTGACATGGCCCACCAAGACAATGGCGGTGCCGGTGGCTTTGGCCGCTCTGGTGAGGTGGGCCGCACATTCTCTAACCTGTGCCACCGAGCCAGGAGCGGAAGTGAGTTGGTCTGAGTAAACCGTTTGAATAGAGTCAATGACAGCGATGTGGGGCCGCTCTGTTTGAAGGATGGCCAGAATTTTTTCGAGTTGAATTTCGGCCAATACCTGCACTTGGCTGTGGTCCAAGCCCAAACGTCTGGAGCGCAAGGCTACTTGGGCACCACTTTCCTCGCCCGTCACATACAGCGTGTTCATGCCTTTGCGTTGGAGCGCATCAAGCGCTTGCAGCAGCAAGGTTGATTTGCCAATGCCAGGGTCGCCGCCAATTAGCACCACGCCACCTTCCACTACGCCGCCGCCCAAAGCGCGATCGAGCTCTTCGATGCCAGTGGGGCTACGGTCTACATCCGTGGCCTCAATGTCGCCCAACTTGGTGAGCTCAGAGGTTTTGGCCAGCGCCTGAAACTGGCTGGTATAGCGGTTTTTGGCGTTGCCGCCAGCGTCCACTGTGCTTTCAATGAGGGTGTTCCAGGCACCGCAGGCCGGGCACTTGCCCAACCAACGCGGTGTAGTGCCACCGCAATCGGTGCAGGTAAAAATGGTTTTGTCTTTGGCCATGCCGCAAGCCTAACACTCAGCCGAGGACAAAAGCGAAATGGGCTGCATCAGGCCCAGCCTTGCAAGAGTTTGTGCGCGATCTCGGCCGCGGGCAAAGCTTGGCAATCGGATGCGTTTTGGCCAGACCACAAGGGTGAATAGTCTGCTGAGCCTTTGGCTTCTGCGGCCGCACGCAAAGGTGCTACAGCTGCTGTGGCCAAGGGAAAGGCCGGGGCTTCGGGGTTCAGGGGGCCAAAATCTTGCATGAACTTGTTCACAATGCCGCGTGCGGGCCGGCCGCTGAACAAGTTGGTCAATGCGGTGTGTTTGGCTGCGTCCGACATCAAGGCTTGCCTGTGCAAGGCGCTGGTACTGGCTTCGTGGCTGGTTAAAAATGCAGTGCCCACTTGAACTGCGCTGGCGCCTAAAGTTTTGGCCGCACTGACGGCGGCCGCACTTGAAATGCCGCCTGCCGCAATGACGGGCAACTTAAGCGCCTTGACGATTTGCGGCAACAAGGCCAAGGTGCTCACTTGGGTGCTTAGATCTTCCGTGAGAAACATGCCCCGATGGCCACCGGCCTCAAGGCCTTGCGCAATGACGGCGTCCGCATCGTTTTGCGCAAGCCATTGGGCCTCTTGTACCGTGGTGGCTGAAGACCATATTTGAATGCCCCAGGCTTTGATTTGTTGCACCCACTCTGCTTTGGGCAGACCGAAGTGAAAGCTGACCACCGCGGGTTTGATCTGGCCAATTAGCGTCAGACTTTCTTCACTGAAGGGCGCGCGCCCCGGGCCAGAACCGACCGACTGTGGATCGATGCCGTGCGCTAGATAAGTGCTGGTCAATTTTGCGCGCCAAGCCAATTCTTTTTCTGCCTGCGCCGCAGGTGGGGTGTGGCAAAAGAAGTTGACGTTGACAGGCAGTAAGCCTCCCCAGCTGTTGGCGTCAGCACATGTAGAGATGTTGTTTTGAAAAGCGACCAGTTCGTTCTTGAGTTGTTCGCTTGTCAGCATGGCTGCCGGAATACTGCCCATTCCGCCCGCTTTGAAGACGGCGGCGGCCAACTGGTGATTTTGTGACCCGGCCATAGGCGCTTGGATCAAACGTATCTGGTGGGCTTCAAAAAAAGACGGGTTCATGGCGCAATTATTCCCTTAGCAAAGGCTCATGACATCAGCCTGCGATTATTTTTTGACAAAGAAGCGGGTTAACCCGATTTTGCAATGTTTTAAAAATCATTTAACATGTTAAATAAATTCAAAGTCCATGAAAAAACAGACCTTCGTTCATCGGAACTTGCCTCGCCTGCTGCTGCAAGCACGCGAAGCGGTCATGACGCACACGCGGCCTAGCCTGCGGGAACATGGTTTGTCGGATCAACAGTGGCGTGTTTTGCGTGTGTTGGGCGAGCATGCCAACCGTGCTGAAAGCGCAGAAGGTGTTGAAACAGGTCGCGTGGCACGCGAGGCCTTTTTGCTTGGCCCCAGTTTGACGGGGGTCCTCACGCGCATGGAACGCGATGGTTTGATTGAGCGCAGTCGATGTGCGCAAGACGCGCGCAGAACAGTCATCCGTGCCACGCCTTTGGGCCTGTTCAAAGTGGCCAAACTGTCTGAAGCCATCGAAGCGCATTACGCCTGGATGGAAAGCGAATTGGGTAAACAAAAATTAGCGCAGCTGTATCAGTTGCTAGACGCCGTGATTCAGTTGGAAACATCGCCAGCAGACGAAGTGGTTCATGAAATGGAATGAAGAAGATGCAAGTAAGCCAACACATGCCATCAGGCGCTCCTTCCAGCTTTTGGCCACAAGGCACCGTGTACGGCGCACTGCTTAATTTTCAGCAAGAGTGGCAATTAAGAGCGCCTCAAATGTCCGATGCGCCATACAAAGGCGCCCCAAAAGCGCCAGTGCTGTTCATCAAAACCGCCAACACGTTTACAAGGTCAGGGGGCAACATTGCAGTACCTGCAGGGGTCACAGAGCTGGACATTGGCGCTAATTTGGCATGGGTCTTTGGCGCAGATGCCAAGCCTGTTGCATGCTTGCTGGTTAACGATGTCTCTATTCCGCATGAAAGCTACTACCGACCGCCGGTCAAGTTCAAATGTGTCGATGGATTCTTAGGGCTTGGCGCGCAAGCACGCGGCATTACGCAGGTCAGCACCGACCAGGTGGCACTGACAGTCAAGGTCAATGGTCAAGAAGTGCAGCGTGTGAGTTATGCCGATACGGTGCGCAAGTCAAACGCTTTACTTTCTGACATCTCCGAATTCATGACCTTCCAAGAAGGCGACATGTTGCTGCTGGGAAGTGATTGTTTGCCAGACGGCAAAAGGCCACGCGCCAAGGCGGGTGATGTGGTGGAAATTTCTGCAGAAGGCTTTGACACATTGGTGAATAAGTTCGTGAACACCTTCGTGGGAGGTGCCGTATGAAGCACGCACGCATTGCATGGGCTGGCGCCATTCATGAAGCAGTGGAATCAGAGGGTGAGTTGTTGCTTGCGCGCAGCCCTTGGGCTGGCAAGCGATTGAAGTTTGAAGATGTGGTTTGGCTGCCACCATTGGCACCGGTGCCACAAGTCAGAACCATTTTGGCCTTGGGCTTGAACTATGCCGACCATGCCAAAGAGTTGGCATTCAAAGCACCCGAAGAGCCATTGGTGTTTGTCAAAGGTGAAGCGTCCTTGATTGGTCACAAGGCCATCACACGCCGGCCGCAGGGCGTGACCTACATGCACTACGAATGTGAATTGGCCGTGGTCATTGGGCGCACGGCAAAGAACGTGAAAAAAGAAAACGCTTACGACTACGTGGGTGGCTACACCGTGGCCAACGATTACGCCATTCGTGATTATTTGGAAAACTGGTATCGCCCCAATTTTCGCGTGAAGAATCGCGATACCTGCACACCCATAGGACCTTGGTTGGTCGATGCCAAAGACATTCATGAAACTTTTGGCGGCCCCATGAACCTGAGTTTGCAGACCACAGTGAATGACCAGCTAACGCAGCGTGGGCATACGCGCGACATGATTTTTGATGTGCCCACCTTGATTGAATACTTCAGCGCATTCATGACACTGCAAGCAGGCGACTTAATTTTGACAGGCACACCAGACGGTGTGGTGAATTGCAATGTGGGTGATGTAATCGTGACCAGCATTGAAGGTGTCGGCGATTTGATCAACACTTTGGGCGAGTGACTTCGCGCCAAAATAAAGAACAGGAAAAAACAATGCGCATTGACCATTTGATTGACGGCAAAGCAGTTGCCAGCTCGCAAACATTTGAAACCCGCGACCCCGCCACGCAAGAAGTGTTGGCGGAGGTTTCATCTGGCAGTGCCGATGAAGTGAACCAAGCCGTTGCATCTGCCAAAGCGGCTTTTCCTAAATGGGCCGGTACACCTGCCACTGAGCGCGCCAAAATTATGCGCAAGTTGGGTGAACTCATCACCAAGCATGTGCCCCAAATTGCAGAAACAGAAACACGTGATTGCGGTCAAACCATTTCGCAAACGGGCAAGCAACTGGTACCTCGCGCAGCCGACAATTTTTCTTACTTTGCAGAAATGTGCACGCGCGTGGACGGCCATACCTACCCCACACCCACACATTTGAATTACACCCTGTTTCACCCTGTGGGTGTGTGCGCATTAATCAGCCCATGGAATGTGCCCTTCATGACCGCCACTTGGAAAGTGGCGCCCTGCTTGGCCTTCGGCAATACCGCCGTGGTCAAGATGAGCGAGCTGTCTCCCATGTCTGCTGCCCGCTTGGGTGAGCTGGCTTTAGAAGCGGGCGTGCCACCTGGCGTTTTAAATTTAGTCCACGGCTATGGCCGTGATGCTGGCGAGCCACTGGTGGCGCATCCAGATGTGCGTGCTATTTCTTTCACTGGCTCCACCGCTACAGGCAACCGAATTGTGCAGAGCGCAGGCCTTAAAAAATTCAGCATGGAGTTGGGCGGTAAATCACCTTTTGTGATTTTTGAAGACGCCGATTTGGCGCGTGCATTGGACGCCGCTGTGTTCATGATCTTCAGCAACAACGGCGAGCGTTGCACAGCGGGAAGTCGCATTTTGGTACAGCAAAGTATCTATGCTGACTTTGTGCAAAAGTTCACAGAGCGCGCTAAGCGCATTCAAGTGGGCGACCCCTTAGACGAGAGCACTCTTGTGGGCCCCATGATTAGCCAAGCGCATTTGGCCAAGGTGAAAAGTTACATTGAGTTGGGTCCCAAAGAAGGAGCCACGATGTTGTGTGGTGGTTTGGACAAGCCCTCGTACGCACCCGATTTGCCCGACCGCGTTAAAAAAGGCAACTATGTGTGGCCCACCGTGTTTGCCGATGTCGACAATCGCATGAAAATTGCACAAGAAGAAATTTTTGGCCCGGTGGCTTGTTTGATTTCCTTCCGTGACGAAGCCCACGCCATTGAATTGGCCAACGACATTCAATACGGTTTGTCCAGTTATGTGTGGACCGAAAACATTGGCCGTGCACACCGAGTGGCAGCGGCGGTCGAAGCCGGCATGTGTTTTGTCAACAGCCAAAACGTGCGCGATTTGCGTCAGCCTTTTGGCGGCACCAAGGCCAGCGGTACGGGCCGCGAAGGCGGCACATGGAGCTACGAAGTTTTTTGTGAACCTAAAAACGTGGCGGTCTCGATGGGCTCGCACCACATTCCACATTGGGGAGTTTGAAGATGGGACAAGTTTCACTCGCTGCAAAAATCACGCATGTGCCGTCTATGTATTTGAGCGAGTTGGACGGACCACAAAAAGGCACACGCCAAGCCGCCATTGATGGCCATCACGAAATTGACAGACGCTGCCGTGCGCTTGGGGTCGATACCATCGTGGTGTTCGATACGCACTGGTTGGTGAACTCGGCCTATCACTTGAACAATGCCGCACATTTCAAAGGCAACTACACCAGCAATGAACTGCCGCACTTCATCAGCAACATGCCTTATGAATATGACGGCAACCCAGAGCTGGGTCACATTTTGGCCAAGGCGTGTAACGACGCAGGCGTTACCACGCTGGCTCACGAGCACACCAGCTTGGCCTTGGAATACGGCACCTTGGTGCCTATGCGCTACATGAATGCCGATCGGCACTACAAAGTGATTTCAGTATCGGCCTTGTGCATGGTGCATTCATTGGCCGAAAGTGCGCAGCTGGGCTGGGCCATGCGGCAGGCAGTGGAGCAACACTACGACGGCAAAGTTGCATTTTTTGCCAGCGGCTCTTTGTCGCATCGCTTTGCGCAAAACGGATTGGCACCCGAGTACGCCAACAAAATTTGGAGCCCTTTTTTAGAGCAGCTGGACCACACTGTGCTTGAGTTGTGGCAACAAGGCGATTGGAAAACCTTCTGCGCCATGCTGCCCGAATACGCCGCCAAAGGGCATGGCGAGGGCTTCATGCATGACACCGCCATGTTACTGGGTGTGTTGGGTTGGGATTTCTATCAAGGCAAGGCCGAAGTCATCACGCCTTACTTTCCAAGTTCGGGCACAGGACAAATCAATGTGGTGTTTCCGGTCAGCCCCGTCACCAATGAAGCGGGCCTTGCTGTCAACACACTCAACCTTAAAAGCTTGAAAGATCCGTCTGCGGTGTATGCAGCAGGTGCAAGCCGTTTGTAAAAAATATTGAAAGTCTTCTCATGCCGCACTTGGTAATTCTTTACACCGGCCAGTTGGATGCCGAAACCAATATGAAAGTTTTGTGCCGTGATCTGGCCGACGCCATGCTCACGGTGGTGGACGAATCGGGCAAGCAAGTTTTTCCTACAGGCGGCACACGCGTATTGGCTTATCCTGCGCCCCACTATGCGGTGGCCGATGGCGGTGCAGCTGGCCGCAAAGCCGCGCAGTTTGACAACAACCCGCATGGCGGTTCCGAAGATTACGCATTTGTGTATTTGAATGTGCGCATGGGCAAGGGCCGCAGTGAGGCCACACAACAGCGTGCGGGCGAAATGTTGGTCGAGGTTACCAAGAAACATTTTGCCGATTTGTTTGTGAAGCGGCACATTGGCATTACTTTGCAAATTGATGTGGGCCCCGAAGTGTTTGACCACAAGCACAGCAACGTTCATCCTTTGTTTGCAGCCCTTTGAGATCAAGACATGTTTGATTCACAACGCATCTCCGAGCTGGCGGCCGAATTGCAAAACGCACAAATTACGCGAAAGCAAGTCGAGCATTTTTCAAAACGTTTTCCAGGCATGACCATCGAAGACGGCTATCGTGTCAGCCGCGCTTGGGTGGCTTTGCAATTGGCGCAAGGACGGCACATCATTGGCCA
>CANKXC010000081.1 GCA_947487355.1 Comamonadaceae bacterium
TTCGAGGTCTGTCGGGGTGAAGCCCTGTGAAACACAAGTCATCTTCCCCAATAATGTTGCCAAATGAGGCAAATTCAATGTGCCCAGGCCCTCAGACAGGGGCTCGCTTGGGGTGCATGCGTAGGCAATGATGCTGTGTTGCATGTCCAATCCGGCTGGGACAGGGGGTGGGGTTAAACCGTCTTTCATGGTGCTATTGTCAGGGATGACACAATCCCCCTTGTTGCTCACAGGCTTGGGAACGACTTGATAGTGGAAAATAGACAAGATGAAATTTGAAATGCCTTACGAGTTGGTGATGGGCTGGCGCTATACCCGCGCAGGCCGAGCCACGCGCCGAAATGGCTTTATATCCTTCATCTCGGGGGTCTCTATGTTGGGCATTGGCCTAGGCGTTGCTGCTTTGGTCATTGTGTTGTCGGTCATGAATGGCTTCCAAAAAGAAGTCCGCGACCGCATGCTCAGCGTGGTCTCTCACATTGAAATTGTCTCTGCGGACGGAGGCGCCTTAGAAGATTTGGCCGGCACCCTCCAACAAGTCAAGCTAAACAACCAGGTCTTGGGCGCTGCGCCTTTCATTTCGGCGCAAGCCCTTTTGGCGCGGGGCGAAGACATGAAGGGGGTCTTGGTGCGGGGCATCGACCCTGCCTTGGAGCCTAGCGTGGTCGATTTGAGGGCTGGGATGGCGGCACAAGCCCGCAATTCAATCAATCAGGGTCTCAGCATGCCTGGCATTGAAGCCTTGCAACCCGGTCAATTTGGTGTGGTTTTGGGGCTTGATTTGGCCAGGCAATTGGGATTGCGGATTGGCGATCCTGTCACGCTCATTGCACCCAATGGTCAAGTCACGCCAGCTGGGGTTTTGCCCCGCTTGAAACAAATGCAAGTGGTGGGTTTGTTCAACTCGGGCCATTACGAATACGATTCCGCTTTGGTCATGATCCATGTTGAAGACGCTGGCAAAATTTTCAGATTAGAAGGCCCCACAGGGGTACGACTCAAAATCAAGGATTTGCATGAAGCCCGCAGCGTGGCACAACAATTGGCGCCCACCTTGAATGCTGGCATGGGCATCCGTGATTGGACACAACAAAATCGCACTTGGTTTGCAGCGGTTCAAGTTGAAAAGCGAATGATGTTCATCATCCTGACCCTCATTGTGGCCGTGGCTGCTTTCAATTTGGTGAGCACCTTGGTCATGTCAGTTACAGACAAACGCGCCGATATTGCTATTTTGCGAACGCTTGGGGCCAGTCCCAAAAGCATCATGGGCATCTTCATGGTGCAAGGCTCCTTGGTCGGGGTCATTGGCACATTGGGCGGCTTGCTATTGGGCTTGCTGGTGGCCTTCAACATTGACGTCATTGTGCCGGCACTGGAAACGCTTTTCCGCGCCAGTTTTTTACCCAAAGACATTTACATCCTCAGCAGAATGCCCAGCGATCCGCAAATGACGGACATCCTGCCTGTGGCCATCATCTCTTTGCTGTTGGCATTTGTGGCCACTTTGTACCCCAGCTGGCGGGCTAGCCAGGTCAATCCTGCGGAGGCATTGCGTTATGAATAAGCCGGTGCTGGAAATCAGGGGTTTGAGCAAACGATTTGCTGAAGGTCAGCTTGATGTCACCGTGTTAAAGGGCATCGATTTAACCGTTGAAGCGGGTGAGGCTGTGGCCATCGTGGGTGCGTCTGGGTCCGGCAAAAGTACCCTGATGCATTTGATGGGCGGCCTCGACAAACCCACTCAAGGACAGGTGCTCTTGCAAGGGCAGGATTGGTCTCAATTGAACGCTTCAGCTCAGGGCGCGCGTCGCAATCAGCTCTTGGGTTTTGTGTACCAGTTTCATCATTTGTTACCCGAATTGACGGCCCTTGAAAATGTGGCCATGCCGCTTCTCATAAGGCGCGAATCACAAGCGAAAGCGCAACAAGTTGCTATGAAATGGCTTGAATCTGTCGGTCTACAAAATCGTGCGGCACACAAGCCCGCCGAGTTGTCTGGCGGTGAGCGTCAGCGTGTCGCCATTGCCCGTGCCATGGTGACGCAACCTGCGTGTATATTGGCCGACGAGCCAACGGGTAACCTTGACAGAATCACTGCCGAAGCCGTGTTTGACTTAATGCTTGGCACGGCCAAGCACCAAGGCACAGCATTTGTGGTGGTCACACACGACCCGCTCTTGGCCTCGCGCTGCAGCCGCGTTTTGCGTCTGGACAGGGGCGTTCTGCAGGCATGATGGTGCAGTGGATCGACAGCCATTGCCATTTGGATGCCCCAGAGTTTTTGGCGGACCGTTCTGAAGTTTTGAAACGAGCGCAAGAAGCTGGCGTTCAATGGTGTGTCATGCCTGCAGTTCAAGCCAAAGACTTTGCGGCCCTTCAAGACATGGCCAAGTCGTTTGTTCAGCCCTACGCATTGGGCATTCACCCGCTCTTTGTGCCACAAGCACAAGCAGAAGATCTGCTGCACTTAGAAGACTGTATTCAAAAAGCCTTGAGCGTGTCTGATGCTGGAAACATCACAGACCCCAGGTTAGTTGCTGTGGGTGAGATTGGTTTGGATTTCTTTGTGCCCAATTTGTGCGAACCAGAGATGCGCAAAAAGCAATTGTTTTTCTACCACGCGCAATTGAAGTTGGCCGAAAAATACAAACTGCCTGTGATCTTGCATGTCCGCAAATCGGCAGATCAATTGTTGAGCGGCTTGCGTCGCTTTCAAATACGGGGCGGCATTGCGCATGCCTTCAATGGCAGTTTGCAACAAGCGAAAGCGTTCATTGATTTGGGTTTTGTATTGGGCTTTGGTGGCACATTGACCTTTGACCGGGCCTTGCAAATTAGGCGTTTGGCCACCCAACTGTCCTTGTCAAACATCGTGTTGGAAACCGATGCGCCCGATATACCGCCCCATTGGCTTTATAGGACGCAATCAGAGCGACAATTGGGCGCAATACAAATTTCACAAAATCGAAACGAGCCATGTCAGTTGCCCAAAATTGCAGAAGTCTTGGCACAACTTAGAAACGAATCGCTGTCTGAGATTGCGCAAGCCACGGTTCAAAATACATTGCGTGTGTTGCCTCAACTTCAATCATTACAAACTGCATGACCGCCAAAAAAAATAAAACCATTGAACTCCCAGAGGTCAATTTTTCTGAGGATGGCGAATCTCGGTACTTGCATTTGGGCACGCCTTGGATTCAAGGCGCCATGAAAATCAAGGAGCCCTTTGAGTTGGAATTGGAATACATCCAGCGCATGATGGTGGGCTTGCTGTTTTTGAAATCAGCTTCAGTAGCGGGGCGACACGCCATGCAGTTGGGCTTGGGTGCGGCCAGCCTCACCAAGTTTTGTTACAAAAAATTGCGTTGGACTTGCACGGCCATTGAATTAAATCCAGGCGTTTTGCATGCCTGCCGTGGGTGGTTCAAATTGCCCGAAGATGGGCCCCGACTGCGTGTCATCATTGCGGATGCTGCCAAGGAAATAAAAAGCAATGAGTGGCAAGCCACGGTCGATATCTTGCATGTCGATTTATATGACCACGAGGCGGCAGCTCCGGTGTTGGACAGCGTTGACTTTTATCAAAATTGCCGCGCATTGCTGGCCGAGGACGGCACCTTGACCGTCAATTTGTTTGGACGCTCAGCTAGCTACGATCAAAGCGTTGCAAAAATGGCCGAGGCCTTTGGTGAAGACGCTCTGTGGGCCTTCAATCCCACCCGAGAAGGCAACACAGTGGTGATGGCTCAAAGACAAGCCAGCCGACCCAAAAGAGCAGAGCTGCTTGCCCAAGCCGAAGCCATAGAGAACCGATTTGGTTTGCCTGCAAGCAAATGGCTGCGCGTTTTCAAACCGCTGGTTAAATAATTGCGCTTAAAACCTAGGGTTTACCCAAGTCTTTAAGGCTTAAATCGCCTTGAAGTAGGTGAAATCCACATTCAACTGTTGCTTCTTTGAGCAGACAATTCGGCATCCCAAACTTTTTGGAGGAGTGTCCCTGTGAAAATCAAAAGTCAAAAAGACTTTTTCTCTGGCTTGGTGTTCACCGTCGTTGGTGCCTCTTTTGCCTACGGAGCAACGAGTTACAGCATTGGAACTGGCGCCCGGATGGGCCCTGGCTATTTCCCTCTCATGCTTGGAATCATCTTGGCGCTAATTGGCGCCTTCGTATTGTTCAAGTCATTGGTCGTCGAAACACCCTCGGGCGATCCCGTTGGCGCATTGGCTTGGAGACCATTGACCTTCATTATTCTTGGCAATCTTTTGTTTGGCGTGTTGCTAGGTGGTTTGCCCAGCATCAAGTTCCCAGCCATGGGATTGATTGTTGCCATTTATGGCACCACGCTTGTGGTCAGTATGGCGGGTGATAAATTCAAGCTGACCGAAGTGCTTGGCTTGGCAACAGTTTTGTCCATCATGAGTTACCTTGCCTTTATCGTGTTGCTCAAATTGCAATTCCCTGTCTGGCCAACCTTCATTGCAGGTTAAGGAGTTAAAAAATGGATTTGATTAACAACTTAAGCTTGGGATTTAGCGTTGCGTTCACGTTTCAAAATCTAATTTACGCTTTCATCGGGTGTTTGCTCGGCACGCTTATTGGTGTGTTGCCCGGCATTGGCCCAGTGGCAACCATTGCCATGTTGCTGCCAGCCACCTATGCATTGCCGCCCATTGCGGCGCTGATCATGTTGGCAGGTATTTATTACGGTGCCCAATACGGTGGTTCTACAACCGCTATTTTGGTCAACTTGCCTGGTGAGTCGTCCTCGGTGGTCACCGTCATTGATGGCTACCAAATGGCCCGAAAAGGTCGAGCGGGGCCAGCCCTGGCTGCGGCTGGTTTGGGCTCATTTTTTGCAGGCTGCGTGGGTACCTTGATCTTGGCTGCATTTGCTGCGCCCTTGACCGAAGTTGCCTTCAAGTTCGGGCCTGCAGAGTATTTTTCACTCATGATTTTGGGCCTTATTGGTGCCGTTGTGTTGGCTTCAGGCTCACTCATCAAAGCCGTGGGCATGATTGTGCTTGGCTTGCTATTGGGCCTCATTGGTACCGACGTCAACTCAGGTGTTGCTCGTTACAGTTTTGACATTCCAGAACTCACTGACGGCATTGGTTTCATTACCATTGCCATGGGTGTGTTTGGTTATGGCGAAATCATTGCCAACTTGTCACAACCTGAAGACAAGCGCGAAGTTTTCACAGGCAAAGTCAAGGGCTTGTTCCCAACGGGTGAAGACTTCCGAAACATGATTCCTGCGGTCTTGCGCGGCACCACCATTGGCTCATTGTTGGGCATCTTGCCAGGTGGCGGTGCTTTGTTGGCGGCTTTTGCGGCTTACACCATTGAGAAGAAAACAAAATTGCGTCCTGGAGAAGTGCCATTTGGTCAGGGCAACATTCGCGGTGTGGCTGCCCCTGAGTCTGCCAACAACGCGGGTTCACAAACTTCGTTTATTCCATTGCTCACCTTGGGCATTCCACCCAACGCTGTGATGGCCTTGATGGTGGGTGCTATGACCATTCACAACATTCAACCCGGCCCACAAGTGATGACCAGCAATCCAGAATTGTTCTGGGGTCTCATTGCTTCTATGTGGTTGGGTAATCTGATGTTGGTCATTCTGAACTTGCCACTCATTGGCATTTGGATCAAATTGTTGACAGTGCCTTATCGTTGGTTGTTCCCAGCCATTGTGCTGTTCTGCGCCATTGGCGTGTACTCTACCAATAACAATACCTTCGATATTTGGATGGTAGGGGCTTTTGGTGTTGTTGGTTACATGTTCATCAAGCTGGGCATGGAGCCGGCCCCATTGCTGTTGGGCTTTATCTTGGGCCCCATGATGGAAGAAAACTTGCGCCGCGCACTCTTGTTGTCGCGTGGTGACTGGTCTGTCTTTGTCACACGTGGCTTGTCTGCAAGTTTGTTGGCAGTTGCTGCCATTCTGCTCATTGTGGTGCTCCTGCCCTCTGTCAAATCAAAACGCGAGGAAGCCTTCGTCGAAGATTGAGCGCCTTGGCGCTATACACCCAAACGGCACCTTAGGGTGCCGTTTTTTTGGGTCTTCGCAAGGTGAGATTCGCGAAGGTGACGGTGGCGCTTGCGGATTCCTGACACAATGTTTGGCTTCATACGTCTTTGGAATCTCATCATGCAGTACAGAATGAATTTAAAACGTCGCCTCACAGTATCACTTGCTACCACCGCAGCCTTGTTGACATCCGTTTCATGGATGCTGCCATCCGCTGTATGGGCCCAGCCTGCAGCCATTTCTTATCCCACCAAACCCATCCGCTTGGTTGTGCCATTTCCTGCAGGGGGCGCGACCGATATCTTTGCCCGCACGCTGTCCCAAAAATTGGCTGAAAAATTAGGTTCAACCGTGGTGGTCGAAAACAAACCAGGCGCTGGTGGTACCTTGGGCTCCGACTTGGTGGCCAAGTCGCCTGCAGATGGCTACACATTGTTATTGGCCACCTCCAGCACGCATTCAATTGGTCCTAACTTGAATCCCAAAATGCCTTACGACGCGGTGCGTGATTTCACACCCATTGGGCAAGTAGGCAATGCGCCCAGCATCATGTTGGTTCCCAACAGTTCACCAGCCAAAACCATTCAAGAGTGGATTGACTACGCCAAGAAAAATCCTGGTCGTTTGAACTACGCATCTAGCGGCAACGGCACCATCGTGCAACTCACAGCCGAGTTGTTTAAATCTCAGGCAGGTTTGTATGTGGTGCACATTCCCTACAAAGGGACTGCCTTGGCCATGCCCGATTTAATCAGCGGCAAGATCGATGTTTTGTTCGATTCTTTGCCCACAGGCTTGCCGCATGTCAAGGAAGGAAGGCTGCGTGCACTGGGCGTTACTTCAGCGCAAAGAACCAGCATGGCGCCTGGCCTGCCTGCCATTGCTGAAGTGTTGCCAGGCTACGAATCCAATACGTGGTTTGGTTTGTTTGGGCCTGCCGGTGTTCGACCTGAAATTGTGAACCGCGTCAATGCTGCGGCATTGCAAGCCTTGGCCGACCCCGAAGTCAAAGACAAATTGCTTCGTTTGGGCATTGAACCCATTGGTACCTCGCCAATGCAGTTTGCCACCATGTTGTCAGCCGAGTCTGCCAAATGGAAAAAAATTATCAGCGAACGCAAAATAACGTTGGACTAAGCCATGACCTTTGATTTCAGTACCCCTTATTCTTCCGCGCGCTTGCC
>CANKXC010000082.1 GCA_947487355.1 Comamonadaceae bacterium
TAGCGATATTCAGAAAAACCACCAACATTGAAAGACAAAGTTGACTCAGGTGCTGCAGGCGCGGTTTGGGCCATTGCACTGCCAGCGGCTGTCAAAGCCATGGCCAACATCAGAGGGGAAAGGATTTTTTTCATAGATAGCTCCAAAAATTAAAAATAGACTTTGGTTTCTTAGCATTTAACGTGCCAATGCTGCACCGCATCAATGCAAGTCGTTGTCAGCACTCATAAATGACCCAATATGAGTGTATTGGTGCTCCAATGGGCTCAGCACCTTTTGCACCCGCTTAAAAAGAGGGCGAAAAGGGCACCTTTATTTTGCACCACCGAGGTGCGTGGAGCTTCTGTGCGATTGTCTTTGGTGCAAAGTCGGGCTTTGCTAGGTCTTCAATCACCTTCCGTCACTGTTGAGGTGCACCTGGCCAATGGCCTGCCTAGCTTCACGTTGGTCGGATTGGCCGATGTAGAAGTCAAAGAGGCAAGGGAGCGCGTTCGGTCGGCATTGCAAAACTCAGGTTTTGAATTTCCAAGCAACCAACGAATCACGGTCAACTTGGCCCCAGCCGACCTGCCCAAAGACTCTGGCCGTTTTGACCTGCCCATTGCTCTGGGCATTTTGGCCGCCAGCGAGCAAATCGACGGCAGTCAACTGAAACACTTTGAGTTTGCTGGCGAGCTATCTTTGTCTGGCGCCTTGAGGCCGGTCAAAGGCGCTTTAATTATGGGTCTGGCCATCTATCAACAGCCCCAAGGGCGGGCCTTGGTGCTTCCGCCTGGCAGTGCAGAAGAAGCTTCGCTGGTGCCGAACGTCCTAGTCTATAGAGCGGCACATTTAAAGGATGTAGCCCATCAATTTGCAGTAGTTGGCTCGAAGCACCATGGCCTCAACCCTGCAAACGAACAAGGCTGGGCAAGGCTGGCGCCTAGAAATTTGCCAACCCAAACATCGCATGAAACACTGGACATGGCCGATGTCAAAGGCCAAGCGGGTGCCAAACGGGCACTTGAAATAGCGGCTGCTGGCGGCCACAGCTTGCTAATGGTTGGCCCGCCAGGCTCTGGCAAGTCCATGCTGGCGCATCGTTTCTCAGGTCTTTTGGGGCCGCTCCATATCAGTGAGGCCTTAGAAGCTGCCGCCATTGCCAGTCTTGCAGGAGGGTTTGACATTGCGCAATGGTCACGGCGCCCAACACGGCATCCGCACCACTCGGCCAGTGCCGTGGCATTGGTGGGTGGAGGCTCACCGCCTCGGCCGGGAGAGATTTCTTTGGCACACCATGGCGTTTTATTTTTAGACGAGCTGCCTGAGTTTCCAAGGTCTGCTTTGGAGGCCTTGCGCGAGCCGCTTGAGTCGGGCAGCGTCACCATTTCGCGCGCAGCCATGCGGGCTGAGTTTCCTGCTAGGTTTCAATTGATTGCCGCAATGAACCCTTGCCCGTGTGGCTATGCAGGTCAAACCAGACAGAGCGGGCAAAAGGGTCCTGTCTGCCGATGCACCCCCGATCAAGTGCACCGATACATGCGCAAAATCAGCGGGCCATTGCTCGACAGGATTGATTTGCACATAGAGGTGCCCAGCCAAGATGCCAAGCTTCTGATCAACGCGCCAGCAGCAGAAAGTACGGCGGTCGTTCGAAGTCGCAGCCTTGAAGCGGGTCAAATGGCCAAGCGTCGGCAAGGATGTGCCAATCAAGCGCTTGGGGGCGCATTGCTGGACCAGCATTGCGCATTGGCGGCAGACGCGTCGGCCTATCTTCATCAAGTCGCTTCGCATTTTGGGTGGAGCAGCCGAAGCACCCATCGCGTTTTGAAAGTGGCCAGAACCATCGCCGATCTTTCTAGCCAACAAGCCATTGAAACTTCACATCTTGCTGAAGCAGTGCAATACCGAAGACCCTTTGAGGCCGACCGATAATGGCAACATGCGCTTATTACGGACTTTTTGGAAAACAACTGAAACCAAAGGTGAAGTGCCTTCTTTAGGCCCTTTTGCTGTTTGGCTTTCTTGTGCCCAACTCATCACGTGGGGCAGCGTTTTCTACACTTTCTCATTGCTCATGGGCCCCATCGAGCGAGAGCTGGGCTTGAGCCGTGCCGAGTCTTCCTTGGCTTTCAGCTTAGCGTTGCTGGCGGACGGATTGATGGCTTACCCCGTGGGTCGTTGGATTGACCAAGGCCATGAACGCCGGGTCATGGCGTGGGGCTCCGCATGGGTTGGGGCGTGTTTGTTTGCGCACAGTTTCATCGACTCATTGAGTGGTTTTTATGCAGTTTGGATTGCCCTCGGTTTGGGCATGTCGGCCACGCTTTATGCACCGGTATTTGCAGTCTTAACGCGCAGATTTCCCAACGACTTTAGACGCGCCATCATCATCATGACCTTCTTGGGCGGCTTGGCCAGTACCGTATTTATTCCCCTTTCATCTTGGCTCATTCAAGCCCTGGGCTGGCGGCACGCCTTGTGGGTGTTGGCTTTGTTTCAGTGGCTCATTTGCCTGCCTTTGCATGCATGGTTTTTAAAAGGTGCACATCAGAAATTAAGTTCTGCCAACGCACCTCTCTTGCCGCACCAGGATTCGAGCGAAATCAAAAATCCAGCCATTGGCGTGCATTTGAAACGTGCACCCTTCTGGCTACTGGCTGGCTTCATGCTAATGACCGCGGTTGTGAGTTCTGCCCTGCCCGCACACATGGTGAGCTTGCTTGAAGAGGCCCACATGTCGCCTGCATGGGTCATCGCTATTCCCGCCTCCATCGGCGTCATTCAAGTCTTCGGCAGACTTTTGTTGTTTGTTTTCGAAAAACATTTGGATGTACATGCGGCCAACAAATGGATTCCCTGCTTGGTGCCATTGGGCTTGGTGTTTTTAGTGGCAGGCGGCTTGGCCACTTGGGCGGCTTTGCTGTTTGTGATTTTTTATGGGCTGGGCAACGGGCTCAACACCATCGTCAAAGGCACAGCAATGGCGCAGTATGTGAGCCGTGAACATGTGGGACAACTCAATGGCCTGCTGGGTTTGCCGCTGGCCATGGGCCGCGCCATTGCGCCCTGGGCTTTGGGACTGATGTGGACCACCGAAGATGGCTACGCAATGGGTTTGCGCTGGCTACTGCTGGTGGGCCTGATGGGTGTTGGGTGTTTGTGGTGGGCACAAAAGAGTGCCCTTAATAACTCACAACATTGAAGGCGCGCCAAATACACCAACAAGCACTTACAAGTTGGGTGCTAGCAATCGCTGAATGTCGGACACTTTCAAGTTCTGACGCTTGGCCAAATCTTGCACTTGGTCTTCACTGACTTTGCCCACATTGAAGTATTGGCTGTCGGGATGCGAAAGGTAAAAACCTGACACGCTGGCTGCGGGCGTCATGGCCAAACTTTCAGTCAGGCCCATGCCAATTTCGTCGCATTGCAAAAGTTCAAACATTTGCTTTTTAACCGAATGATCGGGGCATGCGGGATAGCCAGGTGCAGGCCTGATGCCCTGATATTTTTCGGCAATCAAATCGTCCAGCGATGCACTCTCTGCCGCGGCATAGCCCCACAAATCTTTGCGCACTCGCTCATGCATGCACTCAGCAAAGGCTTCTGCGAATCGATCGGCCAAAGCCTTAAGCATGATGGCACTGTAGTCATCGTGTGCGGCTTCAAATGCTTGCTCGCGTTTTTCGACACCAATGCCTGCAGTGACAGCAAACACACCCACATAGTCTTGCAAGTTTGTGGGTTGGCCCTGTGCATCGAGCAATGGCGCCACAAAGTCTGCCAAACAGCGGCTGGGTTTGCCGCTTTGCTTTTCGGTTTGTTGACGCAGCCCATGCCAGGTCAGCACTGGCGTTTGGCGTGACTCATCGGCATACAAAGCAATGTCGTCGTGATTGACGCTATTGGCCGGGTACAAGCCCATCACACCATGCGCCGTAATCCAACGACCTTCAATGATTTTTTGCAACATCTTCTGTGCATCGTTGAAAACTTTTTGCGCTTCAACGCCCACCACCTCGTCTTTCAAGATGGCAGGGTACGGTCCCGCCAAGTCCCACGTTTGAAAGAAGGGTCCCCAGTCGATGTAGCGCGCCAACTCAGCCAAGTCAAAATTCTTGAACACGCGGCGACCAATAAATTTAGGCGCAGGGGATTTGAATGCAGACCAATCGATGCTTGTTTTGTTGCTGCGCGCTTTGGCCAGTGGCCACATCGGTGTTTGCTTTTTATTCGCATGCAGTTCGCGCACTTTGGCGTAGTCGGCATTGAGCTCATCGATGTAGGTGGCGGCTTGCTCTGACAACAAACCTTGCGCAACGCTCACACTGCGCGAGGCATCGGGCACATAGACCACAGGGCCTTCGTAATGCGGTGCAATTTTGACGGCAGTGTGGACGCGGCTGGTGGTGGCGCCACCAATCAGCAAAGGCATTTTGCGCAAACGGAAGTGCGGGTCCTTTTGCATTTCGCTGGCCACGTACTGCATCTCTTCCAAGCTGGGCGTGATAAGGCCCGATAAGCCAATGATGTCGGCATTTTCTTCTTTGGCCTTGGCCAAAATTTCGTGACACGGCACCATCACGCCCATGTTGACCACGTCAAAGTTGTTGCACTGAAGCACCACGGTGACAATGTTTTTGCCAATGTCATGCACGTCGCCTTTGACGGTGGCAATCACAATTTTGCCTTTTGATTTGACATCTTGACCCGCGGCTTCTTGCTGGCGTTTTTCTTCTTCGATGTAAGGCACCAAGTGCGCCACGGCTTGCTTCATGACGCGCGCCGACTTGACCACTTGCGGCAAGAACATCTTGCCTTGACCAAACAAATCGCCCACCACATTCATGCCATCCATCAGCGGGCCTTCAATCACATGCAAAGGCCGGCCGTTCTTGGCCAAAATTTCTTGATAGGCTTCTTCTGTGTCTTCTGTGATGAAGTCGGTAATGCCGTGCACCAAGGCGTGTGACAAACGCGCAGACACAGTCACCGGCGCATCGGGCGTGCCGCGCCATGCCAATTTTTGGGAGTCGTCTTTGGCAGCGCCTTTGGCGTTTTCTGCTACTTCCACCAAACGCTCGCCCGCATCGGGGCGGCGGTTCAACACCACATCTTCAACGCGAGTTCGCAAGTCGGGTTCGAGCTCGTCGTAGACGCCCATCATGCCGGCGTTGACAATGCCCATGTCCATACCGGCTTGAATGGCGTGGTACAAAAAGACCGTGTGAATGGCTTCACGCACAGGGTCATTGCCACGAAAACTGAAGGACACATTGGACACACCGCCCGACACTTTGGCGCCGGGCAAATTCTGCTTGATCCAGCGAGTGGCTTCAATGAAGTCCACTGCGTAGTTGTCGTGTTCTTCAATGCCGGTGGCAATGGCAAAAATGTTGGGGTCAAAAATAATGTCTTCAGGTGGAAAGTCCACCTCGTCTACCAACACGCGATAAGCGCGTTCGCAAATTTCAATTTTGCGTTGGTAGGTATCGGCCTGACCTTTTTCATCAAATGCCATGATGACTGCAGCGGCACCATAGCGCTTGATCAAAAGCGCTTGTTCCTTGAAGGCATCAACGCCTTCTTTCATGCTGATGGAGTTGACAATGCCTTTGCCTTGAATGCAGCGCAGGCCGGCTTCAATGACACTCCACTTAGAGGAGTCGATCATGATGGGTACGCGGGCAATGTCGGGCTCAGAGGCTATGAGGTTCAAGAAGCGCACCATGGCCGCCTGGCTGTCCAACATGGCTTCGTCCATGTTGATGTCAATGATTTGTGCACCGTTTTCGACTTGCTGACGGGCCACTGCCAACGCTTGCTCGTACTCGCCATTCAAAATCATGCGCGCAAAGGCTTTGGAGCCTGTGACGTTGGTGCGCTCACCAATGTTCACAAACAAAGAGTCCGTGCCAATAGAGACAGGCTCGAGACCAGACAGTTTTAACGGAGAAACAGTAGCAGACACAACTCACCTCTTGGATCGCAGGTGAGCGTGGTTTGCAATAGGAAAGGGGCGAGCCCTTGATTGATTCCCAAGCCTGACCTGTGGCCAAGATGGCCAATGGGCTGCAACGCTCCTTGGGAAGCTGGTATTTTACTAGTTAAAGTATGGAAATTAGAACCTTACTTTTAAGCCGCCTCTTTGTAAAAGGCTGCTGCATGCAAGCCCCTGGGCGCTAAAGGTCCCACCGCTTTTTGAATGGCACCGATATGGTCTGGCGTAGTGCCGCAGCAGCCGCCCACAATGTTGACCAAGCCTTCTGCGGCAAACTCGTGCAGCAAACGGCTGGTCACGTCTGGCGTTTCATCAAAGCCGGTGTCACTCATGGGGTTGGGCAAACCAGCATTGGGGTAGCAACTGATGAAGGTATCGCCCGCCACTTTGGCCAATTCCTGAATGTAGGGGCGCATCAAAGTGGCACCCAAAGCGCAATTCAAGCCAATGGCCAAGGGGCGTGCATGGCGCACGCTGTGCCAAAACGCAGTCACAGTTTGACCACTCAGAATACGGCCCGAGGCATCGGTCACGGTGCCGCTGATGATGAGGGGCAGGCGCTCGCCGCTGTCAGCAAAATATTCTTCAATGGCAAACAAGGCGGCTTTGGCATTCAAGGTGTCAAAGATGGTTTCCACCAACAAGACATCGACGCCACCTTCCACCAAGGCCTGTGTTTGTTCGTAATAAGCTTTGCGCAACGACTCAAAGTCCACATTGCGTGCCCCAGGATCGTTCACATCAGGGCTAATGCTGGCTGTCTTGGGGGTAGGGCCTAAAGCGCCCACGGCATAACGCGGTTTGTCTGGCGTTGAAAACTTGTCGCAAGCAGCGCGAGCCAAGGCGGCCGATGCTCGGTTCATTTCAATGGCCAAGTCGGCCATGTTGTAGTCTTCTTGTGCAATGGTGGTGGCACCAAATGTGTTGGTTTCAATCATGTCTGCGCCAGCGGCCAGATAGCCTTCGTGAATGTCGCGAATGACATCGGGGCGCGTCAGGCTGAGCAATTCGTTGTTGCCCTTCACATCTTTGGGAAAGTCTTTGAAACGCTC
>CANKXC010000083.1 GCA_947487355.1 Comamonadaceae bacterium
GGCTTCTCTTTGTACTCAAACTTGCTGCAACCCTCCCCAGCCCCTCTCTTTTCAGTTTGTTGCGGCAATTCGTCGGGCTTGGCTTTGGGGCGCGTGATGCGCTCTGGCACGGCCGATCTTTCTGGCTTTTTGGCATCGCCCTTGGGTGGGTCACTGGCCTGGGCATTGAACACCAAGGTCATGGCCAAGATTAGGATGAATTTCATGGGCGTCTCACAGTTCATGCATTGAACCACACCTCATTTTGATCTAAATTTTGAATCAAAACAAATTGAATCTACGGGAAGTTTGAATCATTTTGACGATCATTCCCACTGAAAAACCTCTTGCAGGGGTTGGCCCAGCACCTCTGCAATTCTGAAGGCGCACTCCAAACTGGGCGAATATTTGCCCGCTTCAATGGCTGCAATGGTTTGGCGGGTAACGCCCACTTGGTCGCCCAACTCAGATTGCGTCATTTCATTGGCCAAGAAGCGAAAGGTCTTGACCTTGTTTGACAAGCGTCTTTTAGGCATGAATCCCTTTGCGATAGCCATAAATCGTGATGCAACTGTGAACCACTTCAGCCAGCACTATGAAGAAAAATGAAGTGTCGACCAACTCCCAACGCGTGGCACTGAAGGGCATCATCATGCCGACCACAATCATGCCGGCCATGAGCACGTGATAAGACACCGAGGTTGATTTCATTTCAATCAACTGATCGCGTTCGTCCAACAACTCACGGCCTTGCTGTCTGGCCTTGATGATGTTCAAGGCACGTACCCCCAAGGCCACGAAAGCCATAATGATCAGGGGCATTGACAAAGCCGCCAACCGGCTCAATTCGTCATTGCCAGGAACCCAGTTTGAGTGATTGAGCCCCGCAAAGTAAATGGTCGGGGCAATCAAAAGGCAAACCAACCAAGCCCAAGCTGTTCTCTCTCTTGAATGCATTTTCAAATCTTTCAAAGCATGTTTCTTGAAACCACTTAATGTTAAATATTTCTAACATTAAGTCAATATTTATTAACAAGATAAATGACATCTGTCCTAAACTGGCACCGTTGTTCTGAGACAGCCAGTACTGTTTGGCGGCCCTTTAAGACCCAGAGGACCCTGCAGTCGTTGAAAAAACTTTCAACTTAATTCCGAAAAATTGAATCCATCTGCCATGGTGAACGCGTCTAATGCACATCAACTCTAGGAAACTCACATGGATTTTGGACACACTCTGAAGCATTTGGCCCCTTTTGCCATTCCAATTTTGGCGCTTTTCATTCCCATTGTGGCCATCATCACGGCCGGCTTGGTGCGCATCAAGCGCAACCGAATGTTGCATGACACCGTTCGATTGATGACCGAAAAGGGCGTGCCCATTCCACCAGAGTTAATTGATGCTGTGGCCAATGACTCAAAGCAGCAAGCTAAAACTTGGTCACCCACTTCACAACTTCGGTCGGGGGTCATCAATATCGCCATTGGCTTAGGTCTTATTTTCCTGTTTAGAGAAATGGATGGCGGCCCCACTTGGCTTTGGGCTATTGGCATGATCCCATTCATGATTGGTGTCGGCTTTTTGCTCATCTGGTGGATTGAATCAAGAAAAAAAGATGCTTGATTCAGTCTGCAACACTGATGCATGACAGATCCAATTGAGCCTACAGACGAAGCGCTCATTCGCCGAGCCATTCTTCAGCCAGACAGCAACGCCTTTGAACAACTGATCCAACGCCATCAAGGCAGGCTGCGTCTTTATTTGCGCAGTCTGACGGGTGTTCAAGCCATTGCAGACGAGTTGGCGCAAGAGTCGCTCATCAAAGCGCATCGATCACTGACTCAATTCAAATTTCAATCGAGTTTTAAAACGTGGTTGATGCACATCGCCAGAAATACCTTTCTCGATCATGTGCGTCGAACACCGCACATTGCAGAATTTTTGGAGCAGTCAGGCGAAGGCTTACTGAATGAAGCACAAGAACCATCAACAGCCAGCAGTGAACACCATGCCATGCTTGCCATTGACATTGATCGATCGCTTCAAGTGCTGAGTGCGGCAGAGCGAGAGGTCATCGCGCATTGCTATTTTGCCGATCTCAGCATGGATGAAACTGCGAAAATTTTAGACATGCCGCTTGGTACCGTTAAGACGCATTCACAACGTGGTTTGAAAAAGTTGCGTGATGCTCTGTCTGCTTGGCAGTCACCCTCTAGTGTGAAGGAATCAAAATGAATGATCCCCAATTAGACGAATTTGAGGTTTGGTTTAAAAAACAAATTGCGAGCAACTTGCCAGAGGACGCGCACTTCACTTCGCAGGTTCTCACCAAAGTGGCTGCATCTCAAAAACACAGTCGCTCCAATTCAGAAACTTGGACTTCCCTCTCATGGTTGGTTTGTATGGTTGCTGCTGCCACAGTTCTCATGCAATTTCTAAGTCAAATAGATGCAGAAACATTGTCGGGGCCCATACTTGAAAGTCTTGCTTTGATACTTGTTTTGTTGCTGGCCAGCTGGCAGTGCCAAGTCAAATTGGCGCTCGAATTTGAATGACGCTCACAAGTACTTGCATTTAATTTGAGTGTGTTTATTTGCGTCTTTCAAGTTCATGATGGAAGTCCTTTCTTCCAACATTTGGCGCAACAATGGACTCACCCTCTTCTGGCCTTCGACCTGTTCACTCAGAAGCACCTGCAGTTCATTACTTGCAACAAACCTTTGAAAGCGCTCATCAGTTACGCGCTTCAGACATTCACTTTGAACCCTTTGAGAATTTCTACAGAGTTCGGTTGCGCATCGATGGTGTGCTTCAAGAAATTACACCGCCACCTTTTGAATTTCGGGAACACATTGCTTCCCGTATCAAAGTACTGGCCCATTTAGACATTGCCGAAAAAAGATTACCGCAAGATGGCCGCATGAGCATCGGTCTTCACAATGCGCAAAAACTTCATCTTCGCATCAGCACCCTGCCCACTTTGTTTGGTGAAAAACTGGTTGTTCGCATCTTGTCCAATGATCTCGAAAAACTCAACCTCGATCGCTTGGGTTATCCCGCTTCGGCTCAAAGCTTACTTCGTGAATCGCTTGAAAAGCCACATGGCATGATTTTGGTCACAGGGCCCACTGGTTCAGGCAAATCCCAGTCTTTGTACGCTTGCCTTCATCTGCTGAACAAAACCGAAATCAACATTGCCTCGGTTGAAGACCCCTCTGAAATTCAATTGCCTGGTATCAATCAGGTCAATGTGAAAGAAAAAATTGGCCTCAACTTTGCCGCCACCCTGCGCGCCTTTTTAAGACAAGATCCCGATGTGCTCATGGTGGGCGAAATTCGCGATCACGAAACCGCCGACATGGCCATCAAAGCTTCACAAACAGGTCACTTGGTATTGTCCACCTTGCACACACAAGACGCGCCCAGCGCCTTGGTCAGGCTGCGCAACATGGGCGTGGCCACCTACAACTTAGCCTCTAGTATCAGCCTCATTTCTGCACAACGCTTGGTTCGCCGCTTGTGCCGTCATTGCAAAGTGCCGGCCCTTGTTTCAAGCAGCTTGCTCAAAAATTTAGGTTGGCAAACATCCTCTGTCGATACCCCCCAAGCACCGCAATTTTTCTCGGCACAGGGTTGCGCCCAATGTCACAAAGGCTATTGGGGTCGCATTGGCATTTTTCAATTGATGCCTATCACACCCGCCCTTCAAAATTTAATTTTGCAAGATGCCGGTCGCAGCGTCTTAACTGCACAAGCAGAAAAAGAAGGCATCCTGTCGCTCAGGCATGCAGGCTTGTTACAAGCCGCGTTGGGGGTCACATCCATCTCGGAAGTATTGGCACACACCACGCATTGAACACAGCTGCTTCAGTTCTTCACAATCATGACCACCCCTGCCTTGTCCTCTAACGAAGTTGCACTGCGCCGTGCATTGGCCAGGCGCAATGCCCCAAGCGTTAGCCCGATCTCCTCAAAACGAATTCCGCCCAAAACACTCAATGTTTTTACGCGCCAATGGTCTGCTCTCATGGGTGCTGGCATTCCTTTGTCGCAAGCCTTCGATCTGTTAAGTCAAAGCGCAGTGGGTTCGCGCACAACTCGAAAGAATTTTGGGTCTACTTTGCAAAGCCTTCGATCTGATGTTCTAGCGGGTCAATCACTTCACCAAGCTTTTCAAAAACACCCCAAGGTGTTCAGTCCGCTCTATTGCAACTTATTGCACGCTGGCGAAAGTGCTGGCATTTTAGAAACCACTCTAAGCCGCTTGGCCAACACCTTAGAAGCCCAATCACTCCTAAAAGCCAAACTCAAGAATGCCATCATTTATCCAGGCAGTATCTTGTTGGTCTCTCTAGTGGTCATCAGCGTCATCATGCTTTGGGTCATTCCTATTTTTGAAGAAGTGTTCAAAAGCATGGGAGCCACTCTGCCTTGGGCCACGCAATGCTTGGTCAGCCTCAGCCAATTCATGTCCCAATGGGCGGGGTTCATTTGCCTGGCACTTTTTGCTGTGGGCTTGTTGTTGCAGCAATGGCATGCAAAGTCAGAGGGCCTGCAAAAAGTATGCGAGCAGCACGTATGGGCGTTACCTGTTTTAGGACCCCTATGCCAAGCCGCGGTCAATGTTCGGTGGGCCTATAGTTTGTCCGCTTTGCTAGAGGCTGGAATGCCTTTGGCCGATGCGGTGTATCCTGCAGGCGGCGCGGCCCAATCTTCCAGCATCCAGGCCTTTACGCCTGTTTTGGCCAAACAACTTCAAGAAGGCAACAGTTTGAACAAGGCCATGTCAAAATCGGGTTTGTTTTCTCCCATGCTGGCTCAAATGTGTGCCATTGGCGAAGAAACAGGATCACTCGACCACATGCTGCTTCGCGCCGCCCAACTCATGGAATCCGATGTGAATCACGGCCTTTCAAATTTATCAACTTTGCTCGAGCCCATCCTAATGGTCATGTTGGGCACACTTATTGGCGGCATTTTGGTGGCCTTGTATTTGCCTATTTTCAATTTAGGGCAGGTTTTTTAATGTCCCTACTCAACTTAGAAGCCCTCCTTTTGTTTGCCGTGTTGGGGCTCATAGTGGGCAGCTTTATCAATGTGCTCATTCATCGACTTCCCATCATGATTTTGCAATCGGAAGAAAAGCCAACTGCCGTCTTCAATTTGGTATCGCCTCGTTCGCACTGCCCCCATTGCCATCATGTGCTGCATTGGTACGAGCTCATCCCTCTCATTTCATTTGTCATTTCTAAAGGTCGGTGCCGTCACTGCTCAAAAAGCATTTCGCTGCGTTACCCCGCCGTTGAGGTCATCACCGCGGGCTTGTTTGTCATGTGCTTGCAGCAATTTGGCTTCACCTTGCAAGCCCTAATGGCGTGTTTTTTCTGTGCCACTTTGCTTGCCTTGGCATGGATTGATGCCGAAACTTTTTTGCTCCCAGACATCCTGACTCAAGCACTTCTGTGGACTGGTCTCATTGGAAGCGCACTGTCTTTAACTCACACGCCCCTTTTGCAATCTCTGGGGGGCGCAGTTTTGGGATATGGCCTTTTGTGGCTGGTCAGTTGGGGATTTGAAAAGCTGGCCGGTAAAGAGGGCATGGGCCAAGGCGATCTCAAGCTTCTGGCAGGCTTGGGGGCTTGGGTAGGTGTCTGGAGCTTGCTGCCTCTCATTTTGTTGGCATCTATTTCTGGACTGATTTTTGGGCTTGTCCAAAAATTCAGGGGGCAACTGGGTCACAATGGACACTTCCCTTTTGGTCCATTTTTAGCCCTATCTGGATTTGCATGTTTCTTTTTAGGAATTTCCATGGGAGCCTAAGCCCTTGACGCAGAAGCCTCTTCGACTTGGCCTAACGGGTGGCATTGGCAGCGGTAAAAGTACCGTTGCAGGCTTCTTGGCTGACGCTGGTGCGGCCATCCTAGACGCCGACGCCATCTCCAGATCGCTCACCCAAGTGGGTGGCCGGGCCATCCCCGCCATTCTGGCCACTTTTGGCGAAACCATGATCACGCCCGAAGGCGCGCTCAACCGTGATGCCATGCGCAACTTGGTTTTTTCCAACCCCGACAGCAAACGCCAGCTAGAAAGCATCCTGCATCCCTTGGTCAGTTTGGTGCTTCAAGAACAAGCCCAAATGGCCGTCGAGCTTGGCAAAACTTGTTTGGTCTTTGATGTGCCTTTGTTGGTGGAAGGCATCGCGCGCTGGCGGCCCCAATTGGACAAAATTTGTGTGGTCGACTGCCTGCCCGAAACTCAAATTCAAAGGGTCGTGGCACGAAGCCAACTCAGCCGCCCTGAAATTGAGCGCATCATGGCGCAGCAGGCCACCCGAGAGCAGCGCTTGGCCTGCGCTGACCTGGTCATTTTCAATGAGGACATCGATTTGACGCAACTCCAAGCCAAAGTGCGTGAAATGTGGACCAGCTTCGGGCTATGATCTTGGCACTGAAAGACACAGCGTGATACTTTACGAATACCCCCTCAACGAACGCATTCGGACCTATTTGCGCCTGCAGCATTTGTTTGCGCGGTTCAACAAACTCAGCCAGCGCCCGGATGCCCTAGACCACCATTACGCCCTCACCACCATCTTTGAAATCATGGAGGTGGCCTCGCGCTCCGAACTCAAATCAGAAATTCTCAAAGACATTGAGCGTCACAAACAAATGCTCAATGGCTATCGAGGCAATCCCTCTATCTCCGAAAAAGCCCTCGATTTGATCATCGAGCAATTGGACCAACGCTTTGAATCACTCAACACCATGGTGGGCAAGATGGGCAGCGCCTTGGGTGAAAGCGACTTTTTAAACAGCATCAAAAGCCGCACCGCCATCCCAGGCGGCACCTGTGAGTTTGACCTGCCGGCCTATCATGCATGGCAACACCACGAGCCTGCAGCCAGACAAGCCAATTTGTACGAATGGTCACAACACTTTGGGCCATTGGCCAGTGCCATACAGCTCATGCTCAAAATGATGCGTGAATCGGGAAG
>CANKXC010000084.1 GCA_947487355.1 Comamonadaceae bacterium
CAACCGCCACTGCGGCCAACGCCAATCAAGGCGGCCTGTTTGACATGATGGGCGATGATGCGCATGGCTCAAGCACGCAAGAACCTGATTTGGTTGATGTGTTGCCATGGGGTGTCAAAGAGCAATTGACCCATGAAAAAACAGCCGTCGGTTTTTACTTGTCAGGCCACTTGTTTGATGCGGTTGAGCGGGAAGTGCGTTTGTTTGCCAAGCGCAAAATCGACGACCTTATCGACAGCCGAGAGCCACAACTGTTGGCGGGCATTGTGAGCGACTTGCGCATCATCAATGGGCAACGCGGCAAGCTGGCCATCTTTTAGTTGGACGACAAAAGCGCTGTCATGGAAGCCACAGCCGACGAGGCCATGATCAATGCCAATCGTCATTTGCTCAAAGACGATGAGTTGGTCATTGTGATGGCCAAAATGCAAGCGGACAGATTTTCTGGCGGCTATCGTTTGTCAATTCAACAAGTGTGGGATTTGCCCTCAGCACGTTGCCGCTTTGGCAAGTTTTTGCGTGTGGCAGTCAATGGGCGTGCGCCTGAGGTGGCCAAGCTGGTCAAGGCGTTTCCGCCACAGCGCGAAATGACGGAGCAGGGTGAATTGCTTCGCGGTTTACCAGTTCGCTTGAAATTAGAGCGCAAGGCTGACAACGTGGCTGCCTCTGCAGAATTGTCTTTGGGCGAACAAGCCAAATTCTTCCCAAGCGACGCTGCCCTTTCAAGCTGGATTGCCCAAGCCGATCAAGGCAAAGCTGAAATCGTCTACGAAAATTAATTGGGGTCAGATCAACATTAATTTGGTCAATCTAAGGGGTTAAAGGCTGAGGGGGGCTTCCTCATACTGGAGTACCAGAAATCGTTCAGCCCCCCTCAGCCTTTAACCCCTCAGATTGGAAATTAATGTTGATCTGACCCCAATTAACTAAGGGCAAAGAACCTAGTTATCTTTTGGCCTAAAGGCAATGTTAAACCCGTCATCTGGCATGCGACCATTTTCATCTTTTGGTAAGCGGACAGTTTTTTCTAATGCTCTGATGACTGCGTCGTCCCATGCTTTGACACCACTAGATTGAATAATTCTTCTGGTCAAAATTAATCCATCTGAATTGGTAGTCACTAAAACGCGTGTTTCTGGGTTGGTACTTAATTGATCAGGGGGGAAGGTAATGTTGTCCCTAATTATTTTACTTATTCGGCCGGCATAGCTGGCTGATGGGCCGGATGATTTAACTGCTGTACCTTTGGCGTTTTCATCGCCCGAGGCACCCGCCATGCCTTGCATGCGCTTCAGATTTTCGTTGCGCATGGCAGCTGCTTGTTTTTCTTCTGCAGCCAGCTTCTTGTCATTTTCTTTCGTCTTGGCCGCAGTTTCTTTTTTCTTCTTTTCTAGGTCCTTAGCTTTCTCTTTTTCTTTGACCTTTTCTTTCTCCTTCTCTAATTTCTCTTTTTCAAGTTTCTTCTTCTTTTCTAATTCAGCCTGTTTTTTCTCTTCCAGCTTTTTCTTTTCTTTCTCTTTTTTCAAAGCAATGTCTGCAGCTTCACGTTCAGCTGCGTTGGCTTTAGGCGGAGTGGGCGTTGGCTTTGGTTCAGGCTTCGCCTCTACTTTTTTGACAGGCTCTGGCGGCTTCTCGGGTTCTGGCGGTGTTGGTTCAGGTTCGTTGGCTGCAGGTGCGGCCTCTGCGGGCACAGCTGACCAAAGCTCTGCTGAAGCTGACAGTGTTTGGGTTTCGGTCTTCCAATGAATGCCCCAAGTGAGGGCTGCCAAAAGCAGCAAGTGTATGAACAACGCAAACGACAAAGATTTGCCAAAACCACCCGTGGGTGGCGGTGCAAACTCATTGTGTGCAATAGCGTTCATGGAATCAAAATTGCCAGGAAAAGTGCAACGAAAAGTACGAGCAAATAATCAAGATCATCAACATGTAGATCAGGGTGCCAACTGCACTGACAGCCCCACACGCTGAATGCCTGCGCGCTGCAAAGTGTCCATCACTTTGACCACTGTCTCGTATTTCACATTGCGATCGGCACTGATAACCACAGCAGAATTAGCTTGCCCTGTTTGAGCAACGCGAACACTGTTTGCCAAGTTGTCCAAATTGGTTTTTTGTGTTTTGCTCTCGTTGATCATCTCAAGGCTGTCATCTTTCTGAACCACAATTTGAATGACTTGATCGGGCTGCTTGGCTGCTTTGCCCACACTGGGCAAGTCCACCATGCTGGGCGTGATCATGGGTGCTGTGACCATGAAAATAATGAGCAGCACCAACATCACATCGATGAAGGGCACCATGTTGATTTCATTGATGGTGCGACGGCCGCGGCCGCGAGAAGAAACAGCAGGCATAGGTTTGCTCCCTAAAGATCAATGACCAGAAGCCGACAAGTGTGAACTAGCAGTGCTGCTAGCGCCTGCACTCGCTGTGCCACCTAAACTTCTTTGCAGAATATTTGAGAACTCTTCAGTGAAGGTTTCTAACTTGATGGCAATGCGATCGATGTCTCGTGCAAATCGGTTGTAGGCAACAACCGCTGGAATGGCTGCGAACAAACCAATGGCGGTGGCTACCAAGGCCTCCGCAATGCCGGGGGCTACCGTAGCCAATGTGACTTGTTGCATGCTGGCCAAGCCCGTAAAGGCGTGCATGATGCCCCAAACCGTGCCAAACAAACCAACATACGGTGAGACCGATCCCACAGAGGCCAAGAAAGAAAGTTGTGCCTCGGCTACGTCCATCTCTCGCTGGAAACTGGCGCGCATGGCACGGCGTGCGCCATCCAACAAGGTGCCTGGATCGGAGATGCGACGTTCGCGTAATTTTTGATACTCGCGCATGCCGCTTGCAAAGATACGTTCCATGGGGCCGGCCAGTTTGGAGTTTTGTACCGCCGCTGAAAAGAGGTCATTTAAGCTGGTGCCAGACCAAAACTGTTGCTCAAACTCTTCATTTAAAGTTTGAATGCGCTTGATGGCGGTCAGCTTGCGCACAATGGCAGCCCAGCTGGCAATGGAGATGGCCATCAGCACAACCATCACAGCTTGCACAACGAAACTGGCGTTGAGTACCAGATGAAGGATCGACATGTCTTGGCTCATTGAAGTGCTTCCAAAATCTTGGCCGGAATGCGGCCTGGTTTCATGGTGTGGCTGTCTACCCAGCCAATTCGAATGGTGCCCTCAGCCAACAATTTGCGTTGACCTGCCGCGTTGAGCCATGCTTGCTGTGTGAGTACCAAGCTGGCGCGGCCAGACTCCGCTGTTTGTGCTGTGACCTCTAGCAAATCGTCTAAACGTGCGGGAGAAAAGTATTTAAGCTGTGTTTCGCTCACGACAAACATGCCGCCACTTTCATCTTTGAGGGATTGTTGTTCAACCCCCAAAGAGCGCAACCACTCCGTGCGTGCGCGTTCAAAAAACTTCAAGTAGTTGGCATAAAACACAATACCGCCAGCGTCGGTATCTTCCCAGTAAATGCGAATGGGAAAAGTAAAGACAGCTTTCATGCGCGTGCGCGGCCTGCCTGTCGGTCGGCCTGAACTTCGTGGGGCCGCAGTTGGGGCGCTAGGCCTTCCAACACGGCATTCACATATTTGTGACCATCGGTGCCACCAAATTCTTTGGCCAATTCAATGCATTCGTTCAAGCTAACTCGCCATGGCACGTCAAGGCAATGTTTCATTTCATAGGTGCCGATCCACATGGCGGCACGCTCAATGGGAGAAATTTCAGCCATGCTGCGATCGAGCAATGGCAAGATCAGTTTGTCTAAATCGGCGGCTTGTTCTGAACAGCCATAGAGCAGGGCGTCGTAGTGTGCTGAATCGGCCTTGTGAAAACCAGACAAATCGCGTGTAAAGACATCGATGTCGGCGGCTTCATTTTTGCCTACCAAGACTTGATAGAGCGCTTGCAATGCAAATTCACGCGCACGACTGCGTGCAGATTTGCTGGCAGACTTTCCGAGCTTTCTGCTAGAAGTTTTGGCGCCTTTGCTGGCAACAGTCGCAGAATTTTCGGGCAACTCGCTCATGCCAACGCCTCGTCGTCTAAATCGTCGTCACTCACAGACAAGTCTTCTAAGAGCATGGCCATTTCAACCGCAACGCGGGCTGCATCGCGGCCTTTTTCTGTTTGGCGTGCAATGGCTTGCTCTAAGTTTTCTGTGGTCAAGATGGCGTTGGCAATGGGTACGTTGTAGTCCAGTGAAATGCGACTGACACCAGCGCCAGATTCATTCGCCACCAACTCAAAGTGATAGGTTTCGCCGCGAATGATGCAGCCCAATGCCACCAAGGCATCGTATTCGCCGCGTTCGGCCATGGCCTGCAATGCAATGGGAACTTCTAGTGCACCGGGGACCAATACGTGGTCGATGTCGTGCACACCCAAATCTTCTAATTCACGAATACAGGCCACCGCCAATGCATTGGTGATGCCTTCGTTGAACCTGGCTTGCACAATGCCAATGTGCAGGCCTGTACCGTCTAACTCTTGTTCTATGCCTTTGTCAGCGCCTTGCATGATTATTCCTTAGGGATGTAGCCAGTGACCTCAACGCCATAACCCGCCATGCTGGGCATGCGTCGGGGTTGGCCCATGAGTTTCATTTTATGGACGCCGCACTCTCGAACAATTTGAATGCCCACACCATAGGTGCGCAAATCCATTTTGCTTCGGTTGGGTGCTTGCGCAGAGCGTGCGCGACCTTCAAATTGCGCCAGGAGTTGCTCTGCGCTTTCGCCGCAATTGAGCAATACAGCAACGCCTTGGCCTTGCTTGTTGATGTATTCCAAGCTGTTTTCTAAACTCCATGAGTGCATTCTGCGACCCACCTCAAGCACATCAAACACTGACAATGGCTCGTGCACTCGAACGGGCACCTCGGTGTCATCACCCCAGGCGCCTTTGACCAATGCCAAGTGCAGCGATTGGCTGGGCTTGTCCTTGAATGCGTGGGCGGTGAACTCGCCGTGGGCAGTTTGCAAAACACGCGTGCCGACTTTTTCAACCAAAGATTCGGTTCGGCTGCGGTATTCAATGAGGTCGGCGATGGTGCCAATTTTGAGGCCGTGCTCGGCTGCAAAAATTTGCAGATCGGGCAATCGGGCCATGGTGCCATCGTCCTTCATGATTTCGCAAATGACAGATGAGGCGCTACAGCCTGCCATGATGCCCAAATCGCAGCCTGCTTCAGTATGGCCGGCGCGCATCAAAACACCACCGTCTACGGCTTGCAAGGGGAATATGTGGCCGGGTTGAACCAAGTCTTTGGCGGTGGCATTGGCTGCCACGGCTGTCTTGACGGTCAGTGCACGATCGGCCGCAGAAATACCTGTGGTCACACCTTCAGCAGCCTCAATTGAAACAGTGAATGCGGTGCTGTAAACAGTGCCATTGCTGGCAGCCATTGGGGGTAATTTAAGATGTTCGCAACGTTCGCGTGTCAGTGTTAAGCAGATGAGTCCACGGCCATACTTGGCCATGAAATTAATGGCCTCGGGTGTGACGTGATCGGAGGCAATCAGCAAGTCGCCTTCGTTTTCTCGATCTTCATCGTCCACCATGATGACGATGCGGCCCGCCCGCATGTCGGCCACGATGTCTTCGACGGGAGAAATTTGGACTGGCGTCAATGGACGACCGGTATCTGTGCTCATGTCACTTCTTTCAATGAGGGGAGGCTGCTTTGAAGGCAGCGGCCGCTGAGTTGGCGGATGCATCGTTGTTGAGCATGCGTTCAACATATCGCGCAATTAAATCGATTTCTAAGTTGACATGGCTGCCAGCTTGCAAGGTCCCAAGCGCCGTGTTTTCAACGGTGTGGGGTATGAGGTTGATGCTGAATTCGCAGCCCTCAGCCACGTCCAAAACTTTGTTCACGGTCAGGCTCACGCCATTGACTGTGATGGAACCTTTGTAGGCCAAATACTTGCCCATGCTGGCGGGGGACATAATTTTCAATTCCCAGCTCTCGCCCACTTGCGCAAAGTAGCTTACTTTGCCAATGCCATCCACATGGCCCGACACAATGTGGCCGCCCAAGCGGTCGTGTGCACGCAGGGCTTTTTCTAAATTGACTTTGCTCAATTTGTCGAGCCCGCAGGTTTTGTCTAGCGACTCTGCGGAGATGTCAATGGTGAATTGATTCGTGGCCACATCGAATGATGTGACGGTCATGCATGCGCCGTTAATGGCAATGCTGTCACCCAAGCCGACGTCGTCAAGGTAGCCTGCGGGTACCTCGAGAGTGAGTCGCTTGCCATGGCTTAAAGAGCTGCCCAGGTCGTGGAGGGCGGCGATACGCCCCACGCCGGTGATGATTCCGGTAAACATGGGGTGTATTTTCGCAGGGATTGGGCCTGTTTAGACCTCGACCCTGGCTAAAACCCGCAAATCTTTGCCAATTAGCTGTGTTTCTGTGAACTCTAGGCGCAAGGCCTGCGATAAGTTGTCTAAAGGCCCCCATTGCGCCATGCCCCGACCCGACCCCAGCATTTGGGGTGCCAGGTAAACCAGAAATTCATCCACACAGGCTTCTCGCAGGAGGGATCCGTTGAGCTTGTGTCCCGCCTCGACATGCAACTCATTGACTTCGCGACGCCCCAAGTCATGGAGGAGGGCATTCAGATCGACCTTGCCATCGGGGTTGGGCAACAGGGTTACCTGAGCCCCTAAGGCTTCTAGCGAAGCCCGCTTAGCTGGGTTGTCGATTGCAGCATAAATCCAAACTTGCCTCGGTGTGGGGGAGTTGGGCTTTGAGTGCTCAAACAACCGCGCATCAAGGGGGGTTTCGAGTCGACTGTCCACAATGACCAAATGGGGCATTCGGATGGGAGATTCGGCATGGAGGCTTAAGCGAATATCTAAAAG
>CANKXC010000085.1 GCA_947487355.1 Comamonadaceae bacterium
TTGGCTGGAAGTCCCATCAAGCCCATCTGAGGCAACCCAGCTTGGGCCAAATTGGCGGCATCTGCAGTGGGGGCCAAGTCGCCAAACAGCGCCTGAACCGCAGACTCACTGAGGCCCTGAGCGCGCGCAAATTGCGCCAAACTGGAAGAGTCAGGCAGCGGGTTGGCCGTGGTGATGACCGCAAATTGATTGCCCAAAGCCAAGGTTTGGAGGGCATTGACGCCGGCATCGGGGGACGTGCCAGAAGCGTTTCCGGCAAGCTCTTGCCGTTCGCCCTTGGCCATCAGGTCCCGCATCACCCCTGCAAATTCCTGCCCACTCATGGGCTTTGTAAGGGTGGGGTCTAGCCCCCCAGATTGGCTGGGAGCCCCTATTGACGAGGGCTGCGAGCTAGCGGGGGTCAAGAAATTGAGATTGGCATCCATGGTTTTTCCAGCTTCAGTTTGATGTTGTCGTCCCAGTTTTCAGGCCGGGCATGCCTTGTATTAGCAAAAACCGTGACAGGTCATGTCTTGCCGCTTTGGGTGATTCCCATGAAATAGGGTGTGGTGTCGGGATTCCACATGGCATGGACCTTGCTGAACAAGCTGAACTATGGAAGAAAACCATGCAGTTTGATTGTTTTAACCCTCTGAACAGCCCATTAGGCCAACCATGAGCACCTTGACCCTGTCAGCGGTTCGACAGAACCTGTCCAAATTTGATTACGCCGGCCTGGGCTTGCCCGCCATGGTGTTATTGATCATGGCGATGTTGGTAATTCCTTTACCGCCATTGTTGTTGGACATTCTGTTTACCTTCAACATTGGCTGCAGCTTGCTGGTCATCATGATTGCCATTGGCACCCGCAAGCCGCTGGAGTTTTCATCCTTCCCATCTGTTTTGTTGTTTGCCACCATGCTCCGCTTGGGCTTGAACGTGGCTTCCACCCGTGTCATCTTGGTCGATGGCCATGAAGGCCACGAGGCTGCTGGCAAAGTGGTGGCGGCTTTCGGAGAGTTTGTGATCGGTGGCAACTATGTGGTGGGTTTCATCATTTTTGCTATTTTGATGATCATCAACTTCATTGTGGTCACCAAAGGCGCAGGACGCGTGTCTGAAGTGAACGCCCGTTTTACTTTGGACGCCATGCCAGGCAAACAAATGTCGATTGACGCCGACTTGAATGCGGGCGTGATTGATCAAGAAACCGCGAAAAAACGCCGCGAAGAACTTTCTCAAGAATCTGACTTCTTCGGCTCCATGGACGGTGCCTCCAAGTTTGTGTCTGGCGATGCGGTAGCGGGCCTCCTTATTTTGGTCATCAACTTGATTGGTGGTCTCACCATTGGTGTCGCTCAACACGATTTGTCCTTGTCCGAAGCTGGCCGCATTTACACCTTGCTGACCATCGGCGATGGCTTGGTGGCACAGATTCCTGCCTTGTTTTTGTCATTGGCTACAGCCATTATCGTGACCCGCGTGACCACTTCTGAGTCGATGACGGAACAAGCCTCTTCTCAGTTGTCCAACCCCCCGGCTTTGTACCTGTCGGCCGCCATTTTGGCCATCATGGGCTTGGTGCCCGGCATGCCTCATTTGGTGTTCCTGACATTGGCTTTGGCCACCGCAGGCTTGGCTTATCGCATTACGCAAAAACAAGATGCGCCTGTTAGTACACCTGCAGAGCAAGCTGCGCAAGCCGCTTTGGAAGAGCCCAAAGAATTGGATTGGGACGATGTTGACCAAGTTGACTTGATCGGCCTTGAAATTGGTTATGGCCTGATTCCTTTGGTCAACCCCGAAACAGGCGGTCAATTGATGAGCCGCGTCAAGGGTGTTCGTAAGAAATTGTCAGCTGAACTGGGTTTCTTAATTCAGCCCGTGCGCATTCGCGACGCCCTCACCATCGACCCCGATGCCTATCACATCGTTTTAAAAGGCGTGGTTCGTGGCAAGGGTCAAATTAAGGTGGGCAAAGAGTTGGCCATCAACCCAGGTCAAGTCTATGGACCGCTTGAAGGCCAGGCTACGCAAGAACCCGCATTTGGCTTGGAAGCCGTTTGGATTGATCCATCACAACGCGATTTGGCGCGCACCTTGGGTTACACCGTGGTGGACGCCAGTACCGCTGTCGCCACCCACTTGAACAAGGTTTTGCGCGATAACGCCTCCGATTTGCTAAGCCATGACGAAGTTCAGCAGTTGCTCGACAAGTTGGCCGCCAAGTCACCTAAATTGGTGGAAGACTTGGTGCCAGGCAAGTTGTCTTTGGGTGTGATGACTCGCACTTTGCAGAATTTGTTGAACGAATCCGTGTCGATTCGCGACATGCGCACCATTGCTGAAACATTGTCAGAAGTTGCCAGCCGCACACAAGAGCCAGAGCAACTGACCGCCTTGGTTCGACCCAAGTTGGGCCGCATGATTGTTCAAAGCTTGGTCGACGACAGCAACAGCTTGTCTGTCATGACTTTGGACCCCGGTCTTGAGCAATTGATTCACAACATCTTGCAGCAAACCTCGCCTGGCCAAAGCGTTGCCATGGAGCCAGGTTTGGCTGAACGTTTGTTTGGCGCTTTGCGCGATGGCGCACGTGCCGTTGAAGAAATGGGACACCCCGCTGTGTTGGTGGTCTCTCCCCTGATTCGCCCTTGGATGTCCAAAGCCGTTCGCTATCGCGTGAATGATTTGACCTTGTTGTCGTACAGCGAAATTCCGGATGACCAGACTGTGAAAGTCGTTCACACCGTGCACGCTGAAACACGCTAATAGAACCGATTACCAGATTCAACCCTCAGATTGATTAAGAGATAAAGCCATGGAACTCAAACGCATACTTGCCCGCGATACGCGCAGCGCCACAGAAAAGGCCATGGCTTTGTACGGCCCCGACGTCCTTATTATTTCTAACAACCGTGTCGAAGGTCAGACCGAATTGATCGTGGCCCTGGATGTGTCAGAAGTGACAGCGGAAGAATTGACAGAAGAGACACCAACGATCAAAAAGGCCAGCGAAACCGCTGAGGCAATGACCACTTTGCAGGCCTTGTTAAAGCGTAAAGCCGACAAGTCAAGCACGGCCAACAACCCTTTCAGTGAGCATTTGCAGCAAGCCCTCAAGCCCGAATCTAATGCAGTGGCCAAGGAAAAGGCCGAAACCGCTTCAAAGATAGAACAAATTTTGACGCAAGGACGCGATCAAGCTCGGAGTCAAGAACTGGTGTCTTTGGTGCGCGAAGAATTGGCCGCGCTGCGTCAAGAATTTCGCTTGAGCCAGCAAACTGCCAATTGGCAAATGAACCAATATTGGCCAGCACACGTTCAGCCTTTGGTTCAGGGCATGATTGACGCGGCAGTGCCAACCACATTGCGCGCATTGCTCCAAGAAGGTTTGCGTGAGCAGCCTACTTTTGACCAAGCCATGGACAGCTTGCGCAGCCAACTGACCCTCAATTTGGAGCGCCCACAAGAGGGTTTTCCCAACCGTGGCGTGCAAGTTGTGGCCGGACTTTCTGGCGCAGGCAAGACCTTGATGGCGGCCAAAGCCGCACAACAAGTGGCCTTGAACTATGGTTCCGAATATGTGGCCGTGGTGAGCTATCACGACATGCGCGCCGGTGCTTGGGCACAAACCCAAGTGCTGTGTGCCCAATTGGGTGTCGATTGTTTCCGTGCCTCAGATGCCGAAACTCTCAAGGTCTTGTTGAACGAGTTGTCACCCCGCAGATTGGTTGTGATTGACACCCCTGGCGTGCAAATGGCAGAGCGCTTGAACGAAATTTTGCAAGTCTGCCCCACAGCCGGTTTGCATGCCGTGGTGCCCGCAGACTCGTCTGGCGTGACCTTGAACCGCATCATGTTGAAGTCACAATTCAAATGGCAAAGCCTCATGATCAGTAAGTTGGACGAGTCTCACTCGCCTTGGCCGCTGATCCAATTCTTAATTGCAGAAGGTGCGCATTGCATGGTTTCTGCAGGCGGCAGCTCTGACCGCGTCATGGATGGCTTGAAATCTTCAGGCCTAACCAAGCTGATTAATATTGCTTTGTCCCAATTGACCCCTCCTGCAGCGCCTGCTCAAGAAGTCATGATGGCAGCTGATGAAAACTTGGCCCCTTTGGCTCATACAATGGGATTGGATCGACCCAATTGGTCGGTTGAAATTCCGCAAAGTGAACTTCATGGATAAAGTCAAAACTACCCAAGTCATTGGCATTGCCAGTGGCAAAGGCGGCGTGGGAAAAACTACGGTCTCCGTCAACTTGGCCGTTGCATTGCAGGCCATGGGTTTTCGCGTCATGTTGTTTGATGCTGACATGAGTTTGGCCAATGCGCAAATTGCATTGGGTTGCCGTTGCCCCTACAACTTGAGCCACTTTTTAAGCGGCGAGAAAACGCTGGCAGAAATTATTGTCACCACCCGCCAAGGCGTGAAGTTGGTGCCGGGTGCCTCTGGCATTCAAGAAATGGCAGCTTTGGGACAAATGCAAGCGGCCAGCATTGTTCGTGCCTTTAGCGAACTGGACGAAGACATTGACTATCTGATTGTGGACATGGCAGCGGGCATTTCCCCCGAGGTCTTGTCTTTTATGGCGGCATGTTCGCGTCGTTTTGTGGTGGTCCGCGACGACCCATCCTCTATTGCCGACGCCTACGCCACCATCAAGGTCTTGATTCAAGATCAAGGCTTGGACGAAATTTATCTCATCCCTAACGGGGTGGACAGTGCCCAAGAAGGCTATCAATTGTTTGAGCGGATCAACCAAGTTTGCGCGCGTTTCTTAAACAGAACTGTGCGTTATTTGGGGGCCATTGAGCAGGACGACTTGATTTTGACGGCACTCAAAAAATACCAACCTGTGTCCGAATATGCCCCAGGCAGTGCCGGTGCCCGTGATTTCAGACGTTTGGCTGAAGCCACTCGCCAGCTTGAACCTATTCAAGAGGCGTCTGGGGGCTTGCAGTTTTTTGTTGAGCGCTTGGTCAAAGCCAAGGCATAAGAATTAAACTCCGACCATGGCAAAATCCACCAGCCTTTACGAGCAAGTTCAAAACAACAGCGAAGCGCTGGTCATGGCTCATTTGGGCATGGTCAAGCGTGTGGCTTTGCACTTGAAAGTTAGGCTGCCGCCCTTCATGGAGCTTGATGAACTGATTCAAGTGGGCATGATTGGCTTGTTGGAAGCCGCGCGCGCTTTTGACCCTGTCAAAGGGCAAGAGTTTGAGAATTTTGCCCACAGCCGGGTGCGTGGTGCCATTCTTGATGAAGTTAGGCGTTTGTCATTCTTGCCCCGCTCGGCGGTGGCCATCAACAAGTCCCACAGCGAAGCCACCCACGAACTGGGCGCCGAACTGGGCCGCACGCCTACGCAGGCTGAATTGGCCGACTACATGGGCAAAGACATCGAGTTGTTCCACAAAGAAAGAACGCAAGCTAGGCGCTTTGAAACCTATTCGATGGAAGTGGTGACTGAAGAAGTCATGAACATTGCCACCGATTCTTCGCAGCAGCCCGAGCAAATTGTGGAGCACGAGCAATTTATGGGCGCTTTGACCGGTGCCATTGCCGATTTGCCCGAGCGCGATCAATTGTTAATGAATTTGTATTACGTTGAAGAGCTTAACCTTAAAGAAATCGGTGAAGTTTTGGGCGTGACAGAGTCTCGCGTCAGCCAACTTTTGTCGGGCGTGGTCAAAAAATTGCGCGGTACTCTGAATGTAGAGCCTGCCAATGTGGCCAAACCGAAGGGCGGCAAGGCATGAACCCGGCCGTTTTGTACCGCTCAGCCAAGGCCTCAGCCGGCGCACATGAGTTTGCGCACTCCCTGTGGGCCAAGGCTTTCTTAGAAAAAAACCATTCATTTGAGACTTTGGACTCAAGTTTCCTGGTGTCCCTCCGATTCCTGCTGTGTCAGGATCATAAGGAACAAGACATCATGCGAGTACATTTCAAAGCGATGGAGAGCTACGGCGAAGGCAACAACACTTCACAAGCGTTGGTAGCCGATAAGGTTGAACTCATTCAGATGCTTTTTGATGGCCTGATTGACAGTTTGGTAACTGCCAAAGGTCACATTCAGCGTGGCGCCATTGAAGACAAAAACAAAAGTTTGTCACGCGCTGGCCGCATCGTTTTGGGCTTACAAGGCTCATTGGATTTGGACAAAGGCGGCGACTTGGCCCGCAACCTGTACGAGTTGTACAGCTACGTGACGCGTCGATTGATTCATGTGAACGCCCGCAATGACCTCGATGCATTGCAAGAAGTTCACACTTTGTTGAATGAAATTCGCCAAGCTTGGCGTGATGTTCCTAATTTGTTGCCCAAAACGGCGCCTGCTTCAGGTGCTGCAATGTCTTCGATGCATTGAGCTTTGTCCCGCAAGGGAAAGCCTAAGAGGGTAACAATGACGGGCGATGCTGGCATGCCAGCCGCCCGTTTGTTTGTTTTTGGAGAATTTATATGAATGCCATCATTGGTATTGTTGTTTTGATGATCTGTGTGTTCGGCGGCTTTATCATGGCCGGCGGCAGCATGAAGCCTATCATCAAGGCTGCTCCGATTGAAACCTTCATTATTTTGGGCGCGGGTATTGGCGGCATGCTGGTGGGCAACAGCATGGAAATTTTTAAAGGCGCTTTGGCCGGCATGGGCAAGGTCTTCAAAGGCCCCGCCTACAAAAAAGACGATTACCTCAGCACCATCTTTGTGGTCTCCAAAATTATGAAGACCCTCAAAACAGAGGGTGCGGTTGCGCTAGAGGCGCACATCGAAAATCCAGAAGCCAGTGCCATCTTTGGCGAATACCCCAAAATTTTGCACGACCA
>CANKXC010000086.1 GCA_947487355.1 Comamonadaceae bacterium
AAGGTGCAACATGGCCCAAGGCATTCAATTACCCAATTCGTACGGCCAACTTGAGTCTTATGAGTTGGTGGGCACGACGCCCATTCAACCCAAGCCTGGTATCAAGTTCAATCGCATTGCTTACTCGGCAGCCCACGTGGTGTCCAATCCAATGGCCCCACACGATCCATGGCTCGATTGCGCCGTTGACTGGGATGCCACCATTGCCTACAGAAAACATTTGTGGAAATTGGGCTTGGGCGTGGCCGAAGCCATGGACACGGCGCAGCGTGGCATGGGCTTAGATTGGCCCACATCGCTCACGCTGATTCAACGATCTATTGAGGCTTCTCAAGATGTGCCGGGTGCATTTTTGGCTTCGGGCTGTGGCACCGATCATTTGAATTTAGACAGCGTAACTACGGTAGACGAAGTGATTGCCGCGTATGAATTTCAAATGGAGGCCATTGAAAAGTTAGGTGGCAAGCTCATCATCATGGCTAGCCGTGCCTTGGCGCGCGTAGCCCAATCGCCAGCCGATTACGAACGGGTTTACGACAGAATTTTGAGCCAGGCCAAACAGCCAGTGCTGCTTCACTGGCTTGGAGATATGTTCGACCCTGCACTTACGGGTTATTGGGGCACAAAAGACACAGACAAGGCCATGGACACGGCTTTGGGCATCATTCAAGCACATGCCAATAAAGTGGACGGCATCAAAATTTCTTTGCTCGACAAAGACAAAGAAATACAGATGCGCAGGCGCTTGCCTGCCAGTGTTCGCATGTACACCGGCGATGATTTCAACTATGCAGAATTAATTGCAGGTGATGGTCAGGGTGACCATTTGGTGCATCAGCAGAGTGACGCTTTGTTGGGAATTTTTGACGCCATTGCGCCTGCGGCAAGCGCTGCCTTGGGTGAATTAGCACAGGGTAATTTAGAAAAGTTCCATGCTATTTTGGGTCCGACTGTTCCCTTGTCGCGTCATATTTTCAAAGCACCTACAAGGTTCTACAAAACGGGTGTAGTTTTCATGGCCTGGCTCAATGGCCATCAAAAACATTTCACCATGGTGGGTGGACAACAAAGCACTCGATCAGTGATTCACTTGGCGGAGTTGTTCAAATTGGCCGACGCTGCCAATTTGCTAGAGCATCCAGACCTGGCATTGCACCGCATGAAAACCATGCTGGCAATTCACGGCATTGAATAATTCAAATTAGACATTTCACAAACAACGGGAGACATCATGAAACAAAAAATAGCAGGTCACGTATTACTAGCCAGCTTAGGATTGGCTTTTGCGATGGGTTCTTCTAATGTGTGGGCCCAGGCTGCTGCCAACTACCCAGACAAGCCCGTCAAGGTCATTATTCCGTTCCCACCAGGCGGCACACTCGACAAAATTGGCCGCATGTTGGCCCTCAAGGTAGGCGAGCAACTGGGTCAAAACTTTGTGGTCGAAAATCGTCCAGGCGGCAACGGCATCATTGGTGCAGACGTGGTGGCCAAGGCCAACGCAGACGGCTACACCTTGTTATTCAATGCCAGTACATTTGTCACTGCACCCATGACCATGAAGTCGGTGCCCTACAAAGTACAAACCGATTTCACACCCATTGCGCTGGTAGCGTCTGCACCTTTGTCCATTGCGGTTAGCAATAAATTGGGTGTGTCCGACGTGAAAGGTTTGGCCGCTGCAGCCAAAGCCAACCCAGGCAAGATGAATTTTGCGGTGGGCTCTATTGGTTCTGCGGGGCATTTGTGTACCGTCAAATTGGAACAAGCTACCGGTACACAAATAACCATCGTGCCCTACAAAGGCACTGGACCTGCCATGACAGATTTGGTGGGTGGTCAAATTGAAGGCTTCATCGACCCAGTGTTGGGGTCGGTTCAATTTCATAAAAACGGCCAACTCAAAGTGGTGGGCGTTACCTCTAGCAGGCGCTTGCCCAACTTGCCCGATGTGGCAACCGTGTCCGAAACCATTCCAGATTTTCAGTGCGCCAGTTGGTATGGCTTGTGGGGTCCCACCAAGTTGCCAGCCGACATGGTTCAAAAACTCAATGCAGCCGTCAACAAAGCATTGTCGGGCGAAATGCGTGATCGCTTAATTGCCGATGGCATTGTGCCTGCGGGGGGCAGTCCTGCCGAGTTTGCAAAGTTCCAATCAGACGACATTGCCATCTCCGGCAAAATCATTGCTGATAAGAAAATTGCCGTCGAGTGACCTTGCCCATGTCGGATCCCTCCATTCCTTGTGCCATCGTTACGGGCGCTAGCTCTGGTATTGGCCAAGCCATTGCGTTAAAGCTGTTGAGTGAGGGCTGGCATGTGCACGGGCTTGATGTGGCACCGCCAAAACTGCATCACGCCCAATTTTCTTCATGGGCACTCGACCTTACACAATCGCATGAACTAGAAAGTACTTTGGATCAAATTGTGGCCAAGCAAATTCCACAAGTCTTGGTTCATGCAGCTGGCATTTTGAGGGTGGGGAGTTTGGGCGAACTCGACATGCAGGCGGGACACCTGATGTGGCAACTCCATGTCGATGTGGCTACCAGATTGGCCAATCGAATTTTGCCCATCATGAAGCAAGCTCAACATGGTCGAATGATCTTGGTTGGCAGTCGTGTTTCGACTGGCATTGCAGGCAGAAGTCAGTACGCCGCTACCAAGGCAGCCATCTTGTCTTTGGCCAGAAGCTGGGCTGCCGAGAGCATTGCCGAGGGCGTAACGGTCAATGTGGTGTCGCCTGCTGCCACCGATACACCCATGCTAAAAGATCCTGCGCGAGTTGGTACAACACCACGCTTGCCACCTATTGGTCGGCTCATTCAGCCTGATGAGGTGGCTGCCTTGGTTGCGTTCTTAACCCGACCCGAGGCTGCGGCCATAACGGGTCAAGACATCGCCATCTGTGGCGGCGCCTCAATTTTGCGCTAATCAATGAACAACCCCTCAGCCATAGTTCCGGGTCAAAGTGTAGGGCTGATTGGCTTGGGTCTGGTGGGTAACGCACTGGCCAAGCGTTTGAGTTCAGCTGGCTATCAATGCATCGGTTTTGATGTGCGCCATGAAGCCATGTTGGCTTTTCAAAATGTTGGATTTCAAACAAGCGCATCTGTAGAGGGCATGCTCAAGCAAACCAATGTCTTGGTACTTGCTGTGTTTGACACATCGGGCGTTATGGATGTCATTGCGCAAATTAAGCAGCACTGGCCAACTCAAAAGCATGCACTGCAGCCTGTTTTAACTCTGATTGATTGCTCTACAGGCGACCCTGTCAAATTGGCTGAGTTGGCACCGGCCTTGGCTGCCGACAACATTCAATTCATTGAAGCGCCTTTGTCTGGATCCAGTGTGCAAATTGAAAATGGACAAGCGACATTGTTGCTGGGTGGAGATGTTTTGGATATTCAAAATGCAGCGCCTGTATTGAATGCCTTGGCAACATCGCAGCAGCATGTGGGTGGCGCAGGCATGGCCGCTAAAGCCAAATTGGCAACCAATTTGGTATTGGGACTAAACCGAGCTGCATTGGCAGAGGGCATGGTGTTTGCGCAAACCATGGGTATTGCACCCGAAACTTTTTTGCAACTTGTCTTGAACACTCCGGCTCGATCTGAGGCTGCTGTGGTCAAAGGCAACATGATGGTCAATGAACAGTTTGAACCGCAATCTCGGATTCGGCAGCACTTGAAAGATGTGCAACTGATGCTGGACATGGCAGACCTTAATTCTCAAAATTTGCCACTCTCCCAAGCCCACGCGCAGTTGATGCGAAATGCCATTGCACAAGGCGATGGTGAGTTGGACAACGCCGCCATCATTCGTCAAATTCGCCGTGAAAAAACTCAATCTTCCAAACAAAAATAAATCATGCGCGACTTTACAAAAAACCATGACTGGCTATCAATCAACACAGCCACAGTGAGAAAAAGCCGTGGCCAAGACTTGCCATTGACAGACATTATTGAGGCCTGCGTTCGGCGTAACATTCAAGCTATCTCGCCATGGCGCGATCAGGTTGCTGCAGTTGGTTTAGACACGGTTGCTAAGTTGGTCAAAACGCACGGATTGAAACTGTCTGGCTATTGTCGTGGCGGTATGTTTCCCGCTGCCAATGTGGCCGGAATACAAGCTGCTGATGCCGACAATCGCCAAGCAGTGGATGAAGCCTGCGAACTCAATGCGACTTGTTTGGTACTGGTGGTGGGTGGCTTGCCTGGTGCGCTAGCAGGACAAGCGGTGCACAAAAACATTCAGCAGTCTCGCGATCAAGTTTTTGAGGGCATAGAAAAGTTATTGGCCTATGCCAAGTCGTGCAATATGCCTTTGGCCATTGAACCTCTGCACCCCATGTATGCAGCAGACCGCGCGTGCATCAACACACTAGAACACGCCTTGGATGTCTGTGACAAATTGGACCCTATGCAAACGGGTGCGTTAGGGGTGGCGGTTGATGTGTATCACGTTTGGTGGGACCCCAAACTTCAGCAGCAAATTGAACGCGCTGGCCAGAAAAGATTATTGGCTTTCCATGTGTGTGATTGGCTCACACCTACCCGCGACTTGCTGAATGACAGGGGCATGATGGGTGATGGCGTGATTGATATCCCTAAAATTAGGGGCTGGGTTGAAGCGCAAGGCTTCCAGGGCTTTAGCGAGGTTGAGATCTTTTCAACAGAGAATTGGTGGCAAAGAGACCACTCAGAAGTTCTTGATACCTGTATCGCTAGGCATAGAAGCGCTGTTTGAGTGCCTTACAATAAGCGCCCAAGGGCCTATAGCTCAGTTGGTTAGAGCAGAGGACTCATAATCCTTTGGTCCCAGGTTCAAGTCCTGGTGGGCCCACCACTTAAAAAGCTACTTATACAAGTAGCTTTTTTCATGCCTTTTAGCTGCAGATACACGCATTTAAAAGCGGTTTTCCCGAGTGAAACTGCACATCTAACGTTCAAATCACGCAAGACGATTTTGATCTGTTTTCAGCAAGAAAAAACTGGCTAAATTTGCTTAAAAACCCTGCAAATTCCCCTGTTTCTTCCACACTGCTTCCACACTCTTGGTTCGACTCCTATAAGTCGTTGATCTGTACGGAGAAAATATTTCTTAAACGGATTTTGTGTTTGTTTAAGAAAGTGAATCAAGTTGATCAATGCACGAAGAAAAATTACACGCGAAAAAGTTAGACGCTTGGCTTGGGGCTCGAACATGATTTCGGTCGTGTGTAGCGGGGACAAATAGCCATGGTGTTTGATTTCTTATAGATTCACGTAGCTCTATTGAACTTTCACGCCAAGAGAATCACACCCGATTAAGGTTCCGAATAGTCACTCGTTAAGTGATGTGCAAGTGCATTTCTTATGAACTGCTTTTCGTAGTGGCGATTACGCCTGCTCTTTTTTGCTGAAGACCGCTGGCCCAAGCGTTTATCAACAACGATAATCGAAAGTGCATTGAGGTCATCTAGCGCTTTGATAGTTTGGGGTGAGTTTCTACGTGCCATTTTGATAACGCCTTGACCTTATCCTTGACCTGACAAGTATCAGTAATCTAGATGAGTTTGGTCAATCCAGTAAGTCAGGTTTTGGTATTACTCGTGGGTGCAGAGTTGACGAGAGCATCGTATTTTTGAAAGATCGATGACTCTCCATTGACGTGGACTAGAAGCACGGAATAAGGATCTTTTCTGCCTTTATAAGCAGGTCCGTCCATGCCTGGCGAACCCACCACCATCCCTGGCACTGTCAGTCCGATGGCCTTGGGTTGTTCGCGCAGCAATCTGCGAATTTCACGCACTGGTACGTGCCCCTCAATGACATAGCCACCTACTCGCGCAGTGTGGCAAGAACCCAGCTTGGCGGGCATGCCAAGCTGAGCCCGAATTGCTTCATTGCCATTGTCAAATACTCGGACAGAGAATCCTGATTTTTCAAGGATATCTACCCAATCTTTGCAGCAGCCGCAGTTTGGGTCTTTCCAAACTTCGACCAAATTGGTCTGCTGCTGGGTTGCTGCAACTGTAAAGGGGAGAGTTAGTGCGCTAACAAGTAAAAATCGACGATTCATGATGGAGTTTAAAAAAGTTTTTAATAGAATGTTAGTATTTTATTGTGTTTTCGAAACCTAATTACTGGCACATCTGCAGTAGGAGTTTTGAATTTATTTAACATGATTAAAGGTTTGAGAAATGACTTCCTCTTTTACCGATTCAATACAAGCGCTTGATCAACAACTCATTCAATTGGTGTATCGAAGCCGTTCACTTATACAGGGTGCTGAGTACGACAAATTAATGGCCACATGTCTGCGTAACAATCCTACCCGCGAAATTACGGGAGTTTTGATTTCACATTCAGGTTGGTTTCTTCAAGTGCTTGAAGGCTCTGCAGCTAATGTCAATGCGCTCTTTAAAGTCATTGAAAATGACCCGCGACATTCAGATTTCCTTCTTTTAAGATTCAACGCTGTTGAGGCCCGTGACTTCAGTGACTGGTCGATGGCTTCCATAGAGGTTGATGAGCAGCGTTTCTTAAACATAGCAAATCAAGCTTTGCAAGCTGAAGGCGAAGCAATGTCTGCAGTCAGAGATTTTCTGTGCTACGGCAAATGGATCGATTGATTTGAGCTTATCCATGCTTAGCGGCCCATTGGAGGATGATGCGATGCAATTGATCGACACCATCGGTCAAAGCAGCAGGACCTGGTTGCAGTATGTCAGCAGATTTGATTTCAAATAGTTGTCCGTTTTTTACAGCAGGTACATCTTGCCAACCAGGACGCG
>CANKXC010000087.1 GCA_947487355.1 Comamonadaceae bacterium
GTGGCTTCAATGTTGATGCCGCTGAGCATGCCATCGCGGCCAATGTCGGTGTAGATGATGGACTCGACGCCCCAGTCTTCGAACTTTTTGGCCAGGTCGACCACTTCGTGTCCTGTGAGTTTGCTCCAACCATCGGTGGCCACTTTGCCGTCTTTGGCGTCGAGGCCCACGATGATGTGGCCGCCAAAAGCGCTACAAGCATCGCGCAAAAAACCAGGGTTTTTGACAGCTGCTGTGCCAATGATGACGTAGCGCAAACCGCCATCGATGTATTTTTCGATGGTGTCTAAATCGCGAATGCCACCGCCCAGTTGAACGGGAATGTCGTCGCCCACTGCGTTGAGGATGGACTTGATGGCCGAAAAGTTTTGCGGCTTTCCCGCAAACGCGCCATTCAGATCGACCAGGTGCAAACGCCTTGCGCCTTTTTCAAGCCAGGACCGCGCCATGGCTGCAGGGTCTTCGCCAAATGTGGTGGCTTGGTCCATATCGCCTTGCTTGAGGCGAACACAATGGCCGTCTTTGAGATCAATTGCAGGAATCAGAATCATGGCTAAAAGGTAGCGCTAGAGTGGAACAAAGGTTAAAAAATCAGGGTTGCCAGTGCAAAAAGTTTCGGTACAAGGCCAAACCTTGATCGGCACTTTTTTCTGGGTGGAACTGTGTGGCAAACAAATTGTCTTTGGCTATGGCACATGCAAAAGGACCGCCGTAATCAGTTTCGGCAGCAACATGGCTTGCATTATGGGGTTTTGCGAAAAAGCTGTGTACAAAATAGAAATAACTGCCATTGGGGATGTTGCCCCAAACTGGGTGTTGCACACCTGAGAGTTGGCTAAAGTTGACCTGGTTCCAGCCCATTTGGGGTACTTTGAATCGGCTGCCATCGGCCTGCAACTTACCGGCCAAATTGAACTTGATGACATTGCCAGGAATGAGGCCCAAACCTGGCGTGCTGCCTTCTTCGCTGTGATCGAGCATCATTTGCATGCCCACACACACGCCAAACAATGGTTTTTTGGCGGCAGCATCTAGTACGGCTTCCATCAAACCAGAGTCGCGCAATTCGCGCATGCAATCGGGCATGGCGCCCTGCCCTGGCAACACCACCCGTGAGGCATCCCGAACGTCTTGCGGATTAGACGTGATTTTGACTTCGAGGCCAGTATCTTGGGCAGCATGAATGACCGCTTGGGCCACCGATCGGAGGTTGCCCATGCCGTAATCCACCACCGCCACCGAGTTGGGAGACATGCTTAAAGCGAGCCCTTGGTAGAAGGAATGATGCCCGCAGCACGAGGATCGATTTCGAGTGCGGCACGCAAGGCGCGGGCAAAAGCCTTGAAGACCGTTTCGGCTTGGTGGTGCGCGTTGTCGCCGCGCAAGTTGTCAATGTGCAAAGTGACCAAGGCGTGATTGACGAAGCCTTGAAAAAACTCGTGCATGAGTTGGGTGTCAAAACCACCCACCATGCCGCTGGTAAATGGCACATGATTGACCAAGCCTGGACGGCCAGAAAAATCGATGACCACACGCGACAGGGCTTCGTCGAGCGGCACATACGCATGCCCGTAACGGCGCAAACCTTTTTTGTCGCCCACGGCTTGGGCCACTGCTTGACCCAAGGTGATGCCCACATCTTCGACGGTGTGATGGCCATCAATGTGCAGGTCGCCTTTGGCATCGATTTCTAAGTCGATGAGGCCATGGCGCGCAATTTGATCGAGCATGTGGTCGAAGAAGCCAATGCCAGTGGACAACTTGGATTGACCCGTGCCATCCAAATTGACTTTGACTGTGATTTGAGTCTCTGCAGTTTTTCGCGTGACTTCTGCAACGCGGGGTAAGCTCATAAAGATTCCTTGAGTGCGGCCAACATTTGGGCGTTTTCGGCGGGGGTTCCTACCGTGAGACGCAAACAGTTGTGCAGCAATGTGTGCATTTTAGAAACGTTCTTGACCAAAATGCCTTTCGTTTTCATACCTTCGAAGCACTTTGTGGCGTCAGGCATACGAACCAGAAGCATATTGGCTTGGCTGGGAAACACTTGCACGCCCGGCAAAGCAGCCAAAGCCTCAGTGAGGTTTTGGCGTTCTTGTCGAATTTGAACTGCTTGCTCGGCAAAAACATCGGCATGGTCTAGGGCAAACAATGCGCATTCACAGTTCAACACGCTGATGTTGTAGGGCGGTCTGACTTTGTCAATTTCGGCAATCAGTGCTTTGGGGCCCACCATGTAGCCCAGCCGCACGCCCGCCAAACCAAACTTGGACAAGGTGCGCATCAGCAACACATGGCCATGCTTGGCAATGCGGTCCATGTAGGTTTGGCTGGCAAAAGGCTGATAGGCCTCGTCCATCACAATCAGGCCGCCTTGTTGGCCTTGCGCCACCACAATGCGTTCAATGACGTCTGCGTCCCAAAGCGTACCAGTGGGGTTGTTGGGATAGGCCAAATAAACCACGGCTGGTTTGTACTGCGCAATGGCGGCCAGCATGGCGGCTTCGTCCAACTCAAAGTTGGCTGTGAGGGGCACACCCTGAAACTGAATGCCTTGCAACTGCGCACTCATGGCATACATCACAAAACCAGGAACAGGTGCCACAAAATGGGCACCTGGTACATCACAGGCCATGGACACCAGCGAGATCAGTTCATCCGAACCATTGCCCAACATGATGCCGAAGCCTTCTGGCATTTGCGCATACTGGGCCAAGGCTTGGCGCAAGTCATTGACACGATCACCCGGATAGCGGTTCAAGGCCAAGGCACCCAAGCGCTTGCCCAACTCAGACTGCAATTCTGGCGACAAGCCAAATGGGTTTTCCATGGCGTCGAGTTTGACCATGCCACTTGAATTTTGGATGGCATAGGCGTGCATCGACTGCACATCTTGACGAATATGCTGACGCCACTCAGGGGTCAGCGAATTGACGTCTGGGCTAGAGTTTTGATTGACGCTCATGGTGTTTCTCTTTGCGGCGGCACAGGGTTCAAACGCAACTCGGCAGCGCGTGCGTGCGCTTGCAGACCTTCGCCATAAGCCAATTCGGCTGCAATTTTTCCAAGGCTTTGCGCGCCTTTTTCGCTCACCTCGATGAGGCTTGAACGCTTTTGAAAATCGTACACACCCAAGGGCGATGAAAAACGCGCTGTACCGCTGGTGGGCAACACATGGTTGGGGCCAGCACAATAATCGCCCAATGACTCACTGGTGAAGGCACCCAAGAAAATAGCACCCGCATGTTTGAGCAAAGGCTCCCATGCATGCGGATTAGAACTTGATACTTCCAAGTGCTCTGGGGCAATGCGGTTGCTGATGGCGCAGGCTTCTTCCATGCTGCGGGTGTGAATGAGTGCACCCCTGTCGTTCAATGACTTGGCAATGATTTGCGCGCGCGGCATGGTGTTCAGCAGTTGGTCAATGGCCGCCTGAACTTGGTCGATGTAGGCCGCGTCGGGGCAGAGCAAAATGCTTTGTGCCAGCTCGTCGTGCTCAGCTTGGGAGAACAAATCCATGGCCACCCATTCTGGCGGTGTACTGCCATCGGCCAACACCAAAATTTCGCTGGGGCCTGCAATCATGTCAATGCCCACGGTGCCAAAAACACGTTTCTTGGCACTGGCCACATAGGCATTGCCAGGGCCTGTAATTTTGTCAACCTTGGGCACTGTGTCTGTACCGAATGCCAAAGCCGCTACAGCTTGTGCACCGCCAATGGTGATGGCGCGCGACACCCCAGCCACATAGGCCGCAGCCAACACCAAGGGATTCTTGATGCCATGAGGCGTAGGCACCACCATGATAATTTCTTCCACACCCGCCACATGCGCAGGGATGGCGTTCATGAGAACGGAAGAAGGATAGGCGGCTTTGCCGCCCGGCACATAAATGCCAACGCGGTCTAGGGACGTGACTTTTTGGCCCAGCAAGGTGCCGTCTTCGTCTTGGTAAGACCAACTTTCGCCAGAAGCTTTTTTCTGCGCTTCGTGATAGGTTCGCACCCGCTTGGCAGCGGCTTGCAAGGCGTCTTTTTGCGCTGCTGGCAAACCATCAAAGGCCGCTTTCAATTCGGCTTGGGTCAACACCAATTGCTGCACGCTTTGTGCACTCAAACAATCAAAACGTTGGGTGTATTCCAACACCGCCGCATCACCCCGCTTTTGAACATCTGCCAAGATGTCTGCCACACGCGACTCAATGGCTGCGTCGGCGTCAGCGGACCAATGCAAACGCTTTTGAAACTGGGCTTCAAAATCAGCATCGGTGGTGCTTAAACGCAGGGCTTTGGCAACAAGCGCAGTCATCTTTTTTCTCTATCGTTAAATTTAATTTGCAGCTTTTGCAGCTTTTGCTGCTTCGCCTGCCGCCACCGCGCCCGCAAAGGCCTCAATGATGGCGCGAATAGGCGCTTGCTTCAATTTGAGCGAGGCTTGATTGACCACCAAGCGCGAGCTGATGTCCATGATGCGCTCGACTTCAATGAGGTGATTTGCTTTGAGTGTGCTGCCCGTCGACACCAAGTCGACAATGGCATCGGCCAAACCTGTGAGGGGCGCCAACTCCATGCTGCCATAGAGTTTGATGAGGTCGACGTGTACGCCTTTTTGTGCAAAAAATTCTCGCGCAATGCTGGTGTACTTGGTGGCCACCTTGAGGCGCGAACCTGAACGCACCGCCGATGCGTAGTCGTAATCGGCTCTGACGGCAACACTCATGCGGCACTTGGCAATTTTCAAATCGAGCGGTTGGTACAAACCTTGTCCGCCATGTTCAATGAGCGTGTCTTTGCCGGTTACACCCAAGTCAGCGCCGCCATGTTCAACATAGGTAGGCACATCGGTAGCGCGAACCAAGACAACGCGCACGCCTGCCTGGTTGGTGGGCAAAATGAGTTTGCGAGATGTTTCGGGATCTTCCAAAACTTCAATGCCGGCCGCCTTTAACAGGGGCAGTGTCTCGTCAAAAATCCGTCCTTTGGACAAGGCCAAGGTGATCATGTCAATTCCTGTGATGTCTTGTAATGTCTTGTGTTCAATTCACAAATTTTATTTAACGCGTTCAATTTGCGCCCCGACTTTGCGCAACTTGGCTTCCATGCGATCGTAGCCACGGTCGAGGTGATAGATGCGGTCGACAATGGTTTCGCCGTCTGCCACCAAGCCCGCAATGACCAAGCTGGCTGAAGCGCGCAAGTCGGTGGCCATGACTGTGGCGCCCGAGAGTTGTTTCACACCCTGCACCACGGACACTTTGCCATCAATTTGAATGTTGGCACCCAAACGCACCAACTCGTTGACGTGCATGAAACGGTTTTCAAAAATGGTTTCAGTGACTTTGCTGGTGCCTTCTGCGATGCAATTCAAAGCCATGAACTGCGCTTGCATATCGGTTGGAAAACCGGGGTACTCGGTGGTTCTGAAACTTTGCGCTTTCATGCGACCTGACGCCTTGACGCGCACAAAGCCCGAGCCCACTTCAATGCTGGCACCCGCTTCACGCAGCTTGACAATGACCGCGTCGAGGTGATCACCTCTGGCGTTTTTCAATATGACATCGCCACCAGTGGCCGCCACCGCGCACAAAAATGTACCGGCTTCAATGCGGTCGGCCACCACGGCATGTTCACAGCCGTGCAGTTTTTCAACCCCTTGAACGTGAATTCGGCTGGTGCCATGGCCTTCAATTTTGGCGCCCATGCGAATGAGCATTTCGGCCAAGTCTGGAATTTCAGGTTCTTGGGCCGCATTCTCTAGAACAGTTTCGCCTTCTGCCAAGGCAGCCGCCATCAAAAAGTTTTCAGTGCCGGTAACGGTCACCATGTCGGTGGCAATGCGTGCGCCTTTTAAACGCGTGCGGCCATTGGCCAAACTGGCCACCATGTAGCCGTGTTCGACATTGATTAGCGCGCCCATGGCTTGCAAACCTTTGATGTGCTGATCGACAGGTCGAGAACCAATGGCGCAACCGCCCGGCAACGAGACCTTGGCGTGTCCGAATCGGGCCAGCAAAGGGCCGAGTGCCAACACTGAGGCCCGCATGGTTTTCACCATTTCGTAAGGGGCTTCAGGTTTGTTCAAGGCCCCTGCGTTCAAGCGAACAGTGCCGTCATCTTCATGGGCACAAGTGACGCCCATGTTGCGAATGAGTTTGAGCATGGTGCTGACGTCTTGCAACTTGGGCACATTGCGGAGCACCACCTCTTGGTCTGTCAGCAAGGCAGCACAAAGTTCAGGCAAGGCCGCATTCTTGGCACCTGAAATTTCTATCTCGCCATTCAATGAATGACCACCGCGAATAATGAGTTTGTCCATGTCTGTTAAATCTATTGCACCAATTAGGCTCGGGCTTTGGCCCATTCAGAGGGCGTGAAAGTTTTCATCGACAAAGCGTGAACTTCGTCGTTGTGCATTTTGTTGCCCAAAGTGGCATAAACCTTTTGGTGGCGGCCAATGAGGCGCAGGCCTTCAAACTGGGCGGACACCACCACAGCTTGCCAATGCCGGCCATCGCCGCTGACTTCGAGGTGGTCGCACGCAAGGCCTGCGGCAATCATGGCTTGTATTTGTTCGGCTGTCATGGTGTGTATTTGCTTTCTAGATTCAGCCTCTGATTTTGTAGCCGGTCTTTAACAAGTGAATTGCCAAAGCACTGACCCCCAAAAACGCAACAGAGACTACCGTCAAACTAATCCAAGGCGACACATCGCTTTGGCCAAAGAATCCATATCTGAAACCATCAATCATGTAAAAGA
>CANKXC010000088.1 GCA_947487355.1 Comamonadaceae bacterium
AAGCGTCTTTGCAAACAACATGGCGTGGACGACGAGCGCTTTCCGCCCAAGCAATTGCAGTGGTTCATTGCGGGTTGCAAAGAAGACGGACTGCGCCCCAAAGATGTCGATGTGCGCGACGACGAAACGCGACGAAAAGTGGAGGTCTACCAACTGTATGAGGACCAATGCCAACGCGAAGGCGTGGTGGACTTTGGCGAGTTGATGCTGCGATCATTTGAATTGCTGCGCGACAACGACGCCATTCGCATGCATTACCGCTCTCGCTTTAAGCATGTGCTAATTGATGAGTTTCAAGACACCAACAAACTGCAATACGCTTGGATCAAAATGATTGCAGGCTTGCCTGCCGAGTATGGCAGTGCCGTATTGGCAGTGGGCGATGACGATCAAAGTATCTACGCTTTCCGTGGCGCCCGTGTTGGCAACATGGCCGATTTTGTGCGCGAGTTTGGCGTTCAGCACCAAATTAAGCTAGAACAAAACTATCGCAGTTACAGCAATATTTTGGATTCGGCCAATGCACTCATTGGCAACAACAAAAATCGCTTGGGCAAAAACTTGCGCACCGATCAAGGTGCCGGTGAGCCAGTGCGTGTGTACGAATCCACCAGTGACTTTGCAGAAGCACAATGGTTGGTCGATGAGATCAGGCAACTGGTCAAAGGCGATGGCTTCACGCGCAAAGAAATTGCAGTTTTGTATCGCAGCAACGCGCAAAGCCGCGTAATGGAAACAGCCTTGTTCAATGCGGGAGTGCCCTATAAAGTTTATGGCGGTCTGCGCTTCTTTGAGCGAGCAGAAATCAAACATGCGCTTGCGTATTTGCGCATTTTGGAAAATCCCAACGATGACACCAGCTTCTTGCGCATTGTGAATTTTCCACCGCGCGGCATTGGTGCCCGCAGCATCGAGCAACTGCAAGATGCGGCCAAAGGACTGGGCTGCTCATTGCACGATGCCGTTAGCACCACTGCAGGCAAAGCAGGTGCCAAATTGGCCAGCTTTGTGGCCATGATCGATGTCATGCGAGAACAAACGCCTGGCATGACACTGCGCGAGATCATCGAGTTGGTTATTGATAAAACGGGTTTGATCGAGCATTACAAAACAGAAAAAGAAGGTGCCGATCGGGTTGAAAACTTGGAAGAGTTGGTCAACGCTGCTGAAAGTTTTGTGACCCAAGAAGGTTTTGGTCGCGATGCGGAAGCCACTGCGCAGGAGATGGCGCCCATTGCTGAAGATGGCGAAGTTATGTCACCTTTGGCGGCGTTTCTGACGCACGCTGCATTAGAGGCCGGTGACAACCAAGCCCAAGCAGGCGAAGACGCCATTCAATTGATGACGGTGCACGCCAGCAAAGGCTTGGAGTTTGATGCAGTCTTTATCAGTGGCTTGGAAGAGGGCTTGTTCCCCCACGAAAATTCCATGAACGACTATGACGGCTTGGAGGAAGAGCGCAGGTTGATGTATGTGGCCATTACCCGAGCACGCAAGCGTTTGTACCTCAGCCATTCTCAAACACGCATGCTGCATGGCCAAACGCGTTACAACCTCAAGAGCAGGTTTTTGGACGAATTGCCCGAGGAATGTTTGAAGTGGATCACACCCAAGAACCCTGGTTTTGCAACAGGTTTGGGCGGTGGTTGGACTTCGCCTGCACAGGCCTTCCAAGCCAAGCCGGCTTGGGGGCACAGCAGTTTGGGGTCGGCAGACACCTTCAAAAATCCACCTGTGCCTGTGCAAAAATCAGAACCTTCGCATGGCATCAAAACTGGCATGAAAGTCTTTCACACGAAGTTTGGCGAGGGCCGTGTTTTGGCGGTAGAAGGTGCTGGCGCTGATGCGCGAGCGCAAGTGAATTTCCCAAGGCATGGGGTCAAGTGGTTGGCGTTGTCCGTGGCCAAACTAACGCCTGTGGAATGATTAAACTTTGAGAAGATAAAAATTGATTCGTAAATTTTAGGAAGATGACAACATGAAAATTGAAAAAGACACCGTCGTGACCTTGAAATACAAAGTCTCGGATGCACAAGGTAAATTGCTAGAGGCTGCTGCCGAGCCCATGGCGTATTTGCATGGCGGTTACGAAAATACACTGCCCAAAATTGAAGAAGCCTTGGACGGGCAAGCCAAAGGCTACCAAACTACCTTGGTCTTATCGCCTGCGGATGGATTTGGTGAACGTGACGAAAGCTTGCTGCAAACCATGCCCAAAAAAGATTTTCCACCAGGCGTCAAACTGGGTGGTCAATTGCGCGGTCGAACCCCCGATGGCCGTGAAGCCATTTTCAACGTGGTCAAAATCAAGGGCGACACCGTTATCCTAGATGGCAACCATCCATGGGCGGGTCAAACCTTGCGCTTTCAATTGAATGTGATGGATGTGCGTGCGGCCATTCAAGAAGAGATTGAGCACCGCCATGTGCATGGTGCCCATGGCCATCACCATTGAGCCTATGTCTTGAATTCAAAAGCCTGCTGATGCAGGCTTTTTTATGCTTGAGTTTCGCTGCCCGGTGAGGGCAATTCAAAACAGTCTTTCACGCTGAAATAAACAGAGGTGAAAAACATGGCACTCATGAGCAAGGCACCTGGCATTAAGACAGCTGCCGTTAACTCACTGCCGCCCAGTGCGCTACTGATGGTGAGGATGATGGCCGCACAAGCCACAAAAACGCCAGCCCAAGCCAGCAAATAAACAGCGAATGCGCCAAGGTTGCGCCAACAGGCAACAGCGCTGAAAAACATGCTCTTAACGGGTGGGATGCCATACCAATGCACCAAAGCCGGCGCATGCCAAAACATCATGGACATGGGGATGTAGAGCAAGGTGCTCAGCCAAATGGCCATTTGAAAATCGGCGGCTTCTACAACCTCGGGTGTAAGGGGTGCGTTGGCCAAATAAACTTTGGCAAAATTTCCGCCATCTACCAAGGTGGTGAGGGCCATGACAGCCAAAAAGCTGAGGGCGTACAAGCCGCCTAAAACTAACATGGCTTTCATACGCTGTTGGCCAGCACGAAAAGCAATCAAGAGTACCGTTGGCATGGGGAATTTGCCCGCGGTGGCTTGTTCAGTGCCCACCATCAGGCCTAATGTGGCAGCGGGCAAAATCAGCAGTGCCATGAAGGCGCCTAGAACGGGCACCATGGACAACAGCGACACCCAAGCCATGAACAAAAAAAACAAGCCTGTAAATGCAAGGGGCTGTCGCCAAAAAGTTTTAATGCCCAGTTTGACCCAGACGAGACCTTGTTTAGCGGGAACGACGTTAAGTTTCATGTTCAGAGCTTAAGTGGGCAGGTCTGTCGCTCGCGCAATACCCGTTCGAAGTGAGTGGGATCGTGAGGTACCAACATGGCGGCATCGCGAGGCAAATGGAAATCCCACAGTCTGGAGATCCAGAAGCGAAGTGCGCCCGCTCTAAGCATGGCGGGTAGCAAAATTCTTTCGGCTTTGCGCAAAGGCCTGACGGCTTGATAAGCGTCAAGGAGTGATTGAGCGCGTAGCGAGTCGCTTTGGCCTGTTGGTAAATCAATGCACCAATCATTGAGGCACACTGCCAAATCGAAGAGCCAGGTATCTACCCCAGCAAAATAGAAATCAAAAAATCCAGTGAGTGTTTCGCCTTCGAACATCACATTGTCACGGAACAAATCGGCATGCACAGGACCGCGTGGCAGCCCTTGATACGCCGCACTTTGCGCGATGTGATTTTGGTAAGCCAGCTCGGTTTTTAAAAGCGCAGATTGTGCGTCGTCCAGAAAAGGCATGACAACTGGCGCAGTTTCATTCCACCAAGGAAGGCTGCGCAAATTGGGTTGGCTTCGGTTGTAGTCTTCGCCCGCCAAATGCATGTGGGCCAACATCATGCCTACCTGCGCGCAATGAACAGCCTCTGGCTTGAGTTGACTTTTGCCATTCAAACGATTGACCACGGCCGCTGGCTTATTGGCCACCGTGTGCAAGATGTCGCCATCGGCGTTGGCGGCTGGGTTGGGCACAGGAATGCCTTTGTCTGCCAAATGTTTCATCAAAAACAAATAGAAGGGCAGTTGCTCGTGGGTGAGGCGTTCGAACAAGGTGAGCACGTAAGCGCCTTGGTCGGTTGTGGCGAAGTAATTGGTGTTTTCGATGCCGCCTTCAATGCCCTTCAACTCGGTCAGTTGACCCAAATTGAGTTCGGTCAGGAGAGAGGCTGCAAGCTCCTCAGAAACGGGCGTAAAAACAGCCATGGCTTAGAGGGGGCTTGAGGGGGTGGGGCTGATGCGGCAAGGCATGACGGGATTCATGACCTGATTGTAGTGGGTGTTGATGACACTTTTGCTAGGCTGAACCTGCTCAAAACACCATTTGGACAGGCACAATTGGGGTATGAGCGACAAGAAAACCCTGCTGTTGGTCGATGGCTCCAGCTATCTGTACCGTGCCTTTCATGCCATGCCCGATTTGCGGGCAGTTCCGGGCGATCCCGCAAGCCCCGCCACGGGCGCCATTCGCGGCATGATCAACATGATGGAACGCCTGCGCAAAGACATTCCTGCGGAATATGCCGCCTGCGTGTTCGACGCCAAAGGGCCCACCTTTCGGGACGATATTTACCCCGAATACAAACAAAACCGAAGTCCCATGCCGGACGATTTGCGGTCGCAAATTGAGCCTATTCACCAACTGGTGCGTTTGATGGGTTGGAAAGTACTGGATGTGCCCGGCGTAGAGGCTGATGACGTCATTGGTACTTTGGCCGCTATCGGTTCTTCGCATGGCATTGAAGTGATTGTTTCCAGTGGCGACAAAGACTTGGCGCAACTGGTCAACGAACACATCACCATCATTGACACCATGAACGGCAAGCGCCGTGACTTGGCGGGTGTGCAAGAGGAGTTTGGTGTTCCCGCAAGTTTGATGCTGGACTATCAAATTTTGGTTGGCGATACCGTGGACAACGTGCCAGGTGTGCAAAAAGTAGGACCCAAAACAGCGGCCAAATTGTTGTTGGAATACGGCTCCTTGGACAACTTGATGGCGCATGCCCATGAAGTCAAAGGCGTTGTGGGTGAAAACCTCCGCAAAGCGGTCGATTGGTTGCCCACAGGTCGACAGCTTTTGAAAATTCGCACCGATTGCGATTTGAATGCCTATGTGCCTGAGTTGCCTTCGCTAGAAACCATTCGCTTGGACGCGCCCAACGAAGTCGACTTGTTGGCCTTCTACGAACAGTATGGATTTAAAGGCTTGGTCAGAAGCCGCGGGGCAGGGGCTTCAGAGTCTGCGGGTGCGGACAATTCCTCTGGCAAGTCAGCCAAGTCTGGCAAACCAGCGTTCGTGCCCATGGACGATTTGTTTGCAGAACCCGAACCGGTAGTGACGGTCACAGGCGACAAGCACTACGAAACCATTTTGACGTGGGATCAGTTGGATGTTTGGCTGCCCAAGTTGGAAGCGGCCGAATGCGTGGCCATTGACACTGAAACTACGTCCCTTGACGCCATGCGCGCCGAGTTGGTGGGTATCAGTTGGAGCATCAAGCCAGGCGAAGCGGCCTATTTACCTTTGCGCCACAACGGACCTGATGCGCCTGTTCAATTGCCCATGCAAGAAGTTTTGGTCAAGCTAAAACCTTGGTTGGAAAACCCCCTCAAACTGAAGGTGGGTCAGCATATCAAATACGACCGCCATGTGTTTGCCAATGTGGGCATTGAGGTGCATGGTTATGCACACGACACCATGTTGCAAAGCTATGTGCTTGAGGTGCACAAGCCGCACAGTTTGACCAGCTTGGCTTTGCGCCATGTGGGCCGAACAGGCATTACGTACGAAGACTTGTGTGGCAAAGGCGCACACCAAATTTCCTTTGCACAAGTTGATGTTGCTAAGGCTTCAGAGTATTCGTGCGAAGACTCAGATCAGTGTTTGGATGTGCACGGTGTGTTGTGGCCGCGCATACAAGCCGATGCCAAGTTGCGTGCCATCTACGACATTGAAATTGCCACCAGCGAAGCATTGTTCCGAATTGAGCGCAATGGTGTTTTGATTGACGGCCCTACATTGGCCTCGCAAAGTCAAGCCTTGGGCCAACGTATTTTGCAGTTGGAAACTGAAGCGTACGAAATTGCAGGGCAGCCTTTCAATTTGAGCAGTCCCAAACAACTTGGCGAAATCTTTTTTGACAAGTTAGGTCTGCCAGTCATTAAGAAAACTGCCACAGGTGCGCGCAGTACCGACGAAGAAGTATTAGAAAAATTGGCAGAAGACTATCCTTTGCCCGCACGCATTTTGGAACACCGCAGTTTGTCCAAGCTCAAGGGCACGTATACCGACAAGCTGGCACAAATGGCTTTGCCCAGAACAGGCAGAGTGCATACGCATTACGCCCAAGCGGTGGCCGTTACAGGACGCTTGTCTAGTAACGATCCCAACTTACAAAATATTCCAATTCGCACGGCCGAAGGTCGCAAAGTGCGAGAGGCCTTTGTGGCACCGGCAGGCAGTTTGATTGCCAGCGCCGACTATTCTCAAATTGAACTTCGCATCATGGCCCACCTGAGTGGCGATGAAGCTTTGCTGCGCGCCTTCCATCAAGGTTTGGATGTGCACAAAGCCACCGCTGCCGAAGTGTTTGGTCTCACGCCAGACCAAGTGTCCAGTGAACAACGCCGCTACGCTAAAACCATTAACTTTGGTTTGATTTATGGCATGAGTGCGTTTGGCTTGGCCAAAGCATTG
>CANKXC010000089.1 GCA_947487355.1 Comamonadaceae bacterium
GAAAATGGCAAAGTGACGGGCCTCAAAACCGTTGAAGTGGAATTCAAAGACGGCAAATTGGTCAATGTGCCAGGCACCGAAAAAACGTACCCAGCCGACATGGTCTTTTTGGCTATGGGCTTTGTGAACCCCGTGGCCACCATCTTGGACGCCTTTGGCGTGGACAAAGACAACCGCGGCAATGCCAAAGCTACAACCGAGTTCACGGGTGGCTACGCCACCAACGTGCCCAAGGTGTTTGCAGCTGGCGACATGCGCCGTGGCCAGTCCTTGGTGGTTTGGGCCATTCGCGAAGGCCGCCAAGCAGCCCGCTCAATTGATGAATTCTTAATGGGAACCAGCGACTTACCCCGTTAAAATGAATGCAAACAGGGAAGCCAGTGAATTCAAACAGATTCACACAAGCTTTACCTGAACGCCTTATCCTTCAAAAGCCGGCGATCCCGGCTTTTGTTCTTTCACACATGACCCTGCCCAACAATCCACTGCTGGTTGAACTTAAAAATCTTAGCTTCGGCTACGGCGATCGTGTCATCTTGAATGACATCTCGTTTGGCATTCCGCGTGGCAAAGTCACGGCATTGATGGGTGTGTCGGGCGGAGGCAAAACCACCGTCTTGCGCCTAATTGGGGGGCAATACCAAGCCCAAAAAGGCGCACTCACATTCGACGGCCAAGATGTTGGCCAGATGAACACTGAGCAACTTTATGCAGCGCGAAGACGCATGGGCATGTTGTTTCAGTTTGGTGCTTTGTTCACCGACATGAATGTGTTTGACAACGTGGCGTTTCCCTTGAGGGAACATACCAAAATGTCCGAAATCATGATTCGGGACATCGTCTTGATGAAGCTCGATGCTGTGGGTTTGCGTGGTGCCAGAAACTTAAAGCCTTCCGAAATTTCTGGCGGTATGGGTCGCCGTGTTGCCTTGGCGCGTGCCATCGCGCTCGACCCCGACCTCATGATGTACGACGAGCCCTTTGCCGGTTTGGACCCCATTTCTTTGGGCACGGCTGCTAGGCTCATCCGCAGGCTCAATGACAGCTTGGGCATTACCAGCGTGGTGGTGTCGCACGACGTCGATGAGACTTTTCAAATTGCCGATCACGTGGTTGTATTGGCCAACGGCAAAGTGGCGGCGCAAGGTACCCCTGATGAGTTGCGCCAAACCACCGATCCGCTTATTTATCAGTTCGTCAACGGGCTCAGTGAAGGGCCTGTTCACTTTCATTATCCTGCAGCGTCTGTTGCAGAAGACTTTGCCAGGGGGCATGCATGATTTTTCTGCACCCAGCTGAACTTGGGTATGTTGTGCGCAAAAAGTTGGCCGACTGGGGCTACGGTGCGCGTTTGTTTGCCCAACTGGCCATGTTGTCGGTGGCCTGCCTAAAACGCTTTAGCTTGGTCCGTGACCAAATTCATTTTTTGGGCAATTACTCGCTGGCCATCATTACTGTTTCGGGTTTGTTTGTCGGCTTTGTGTTGGGCTTGCAAGGTTATTACACCTTGCAGCGATACGGCGCTGCCGATGCGCTTGGCTTGCTTGTAGCGCTAAGTTTGGTTCGCGAGCTTGGACCCGTTGTGGCGGCGCTTTTGTTTGCAGGGCGCGCAGGTGCCTCCATCACAGCTGAGATTGGTTTGATGCGCGCAGGCGAACAATTGACTGCCTTGGAAATGATGGCGGTTGACCCCAAATTGCGTGTTTTAGCGCCTCGTTTTTGGGGCGGCATCATTGCATTGCCTCTCTTAACGGCGGTGTTCAGTGCCGTAGGTATTTTGGGTGGTTATGCGGTGGGTGTGTTGCTGATTGGTGTCGATGCGGGTGCGTTTTGGAGTCAAATGCAAAGTGGCGTCGATGTCTTCAAAGACGTCGGCAATGGCATGATCAAAAGCGTGGTTTTTGGCATTGCCGTGACTTTCATTGCATTGCTGCAAGGTTATGTCGCCAAGCCCACGCCCGATGGCGTGGCTTCAGCGACAACGCGCAGCGTTGTCATTTCTTCATTGTCTGTTTTGGGCCTGGACTTCATCCTTACCGTGATGATGTTCAGCATTTAAGGAGGACGTCATGCAACGTTCAAAAAATGATGTTTGGGTAGGCTTGTTTGTATTGATTGGCCTAGTGGCAGTGTTTTTCTTGGCACTCAAGTCAGCCAATTTGCTTCAGTACAGTTGGAGTAAGGACTACACCGTTACCGCCAAGTTTGACAACATTGGCGGCCTTAAACAAGGCGCTGCCGTCAAAAGTGCCGGCGTGGTGGTGGGCCGTGTCGAGTCGATTCAGTTTGACGATGAAAGTTATCAGGCCAAGGTCAGCTTGGCATTGCAAAATAAATATGCTTTTCCCAAAGACAGCTCTCTGAAAATTCTCACCAGCGGTTTGTTGGGTGAGCAATACGTGGGTATTTTGGCAGGCGCCGACGAGAAAAATTTGGTGGCCGGCGACAACATCGGCTCCACGCAGTCGGCTGTGGTTTTGGAAAATCTCATCAGTCAGTTTTTGTACAGCAAAGCAGAAGACTCCAGTACGGCTAAGTCAGGAACTAAGTAATGAATTTAAAGGGGCTTCAGGTGTCATGGCGCCTGGCATGCGTGGTCTTAGCGGTCTTGTTCTTACAAGGCTGTAGCTCCTTGCGCGGCCCCGACCCTGCCGATCCGCTAGAGCCCATGAACCGCAAGGTGACACAATTTAACGATGTGGCTGACGATTTGGTGCTGCGCCCTGTGGCCGTAATTTACGGCGAAGTTTTACCACCCGTGGTCAAAAAAGGCATCAGCAATTTTTTCAGCAATCAAAGCGATGTGATGTCCTTTTTCAACAGCTTGGCGCAGTTGAAATTAGATGCTGCCATGAAAAATGTGGCGCGGGTGGGCATCAATACCACCATTGGGGTTGGCGGCATCATCGACTGGGCAACCCAATTCAAGATTGAAAAACACAAAGAAGATTTTGGCCAGACATTGGCTTATTGGGGCGTCTCCTCGGGCCCTTATGTGGTATTGCCATTTTTTGGCCCCTCCACGGTGCGCGACAGCTTTGGCTTGTGGGCCGATCACAAAACCGACGTCAATCAACAGTTGCGTGACGTCAGCTCAAGAAATATCCTGACCATACTGCGTTTGACGGACAAGCGTGAACGCTTTTTGAGCTTGTCGGATGCTGTCAAACAAGCCTCACTTGACCCCTACACCTTTACCCGCGATGCCTATTTGCAAAAGCGCATGAATGACATCTACGATGGCAACCCGCCCATGGTCGATGATTTGGGGGACTCTGAGGAGGCACCCAATATGGTGGCACCCAACCGGATTCCCCCGCCCTGGAAGCAGAATTACAAATAATCCTACAATTCGGACATGATGAAATTTTTCTTCCGATTTTTTTTGACCATCAGCCTTGCCTTGGGCTTGTCTGTTGCCTGGGCCAATGACGAAGCGCCAGATGCCTTTGTCAAACGAATTACCACCGAAACCTTGGATGCCGTTCGCACAGACAAGTCTCTGAAAGCTGGCGACATCAACAAAATCATGCAGCTGGTGGACACCAAGCTCATGCAACACGTCAATTTCAGACGCATGACGGCACTGGCAACAGGCCCTGGCTGGCGCAAAGCAACGCCCGAGCAGCAAGATCGTTTGCAAGCAGAGTTCAAGCTTTTGCTCATCCGAACTTACTCTGGCGCTTTGACCCAAATCAGCGACCAAACCATTGAAGTCAAGCCCTTGCGCGGTGCCTCCGACGACAAAAATCTGGTGGTTCAAACCGAAGTCAAGGGTAAAGGCGACCCGATTCAACTCGACTACCGTCTAGAGAAAACACCGGGCGATGGCGCTGGTTGGAAAATTTTTGACCTCAACGTCATGGGCATTTGGTTGGTAGAAAACTACCGCTCTCAGTTCTCCAAAGAGATCAATACGGGCGGCATGGATGGCCTGATCAAAAGCCTGTCTGAGCGTAACAAGTCCAACGCCAAAAAAGCTTAAAGCCCATGAGCATTGCGTTGCTGACCTTGCCTGCTGATTTGCGCCACAGCAACGCAGCAGCTTGCCTTGCACAACTGCAATCTCAAATTCGAAGTAGCGCCACGCAAGACGTCGAAATACAAGCCGGCAACTTGTCAGATTTTGACTCTTCGGCCTTGGCCGTGCTCTTGGGTTGCCGCCGTGAAGCGGAAAGTTTGTCAAAAACCTTGAAATTCAAGCAATTCCCGGCCAAATTGCGTGAATTGGCGTTGCTTTATGGGGTCTCCGAGCTCTTGGTTGAAAGCGCTTGAACGTAAAATAGGGGGCTCATGCCCGCCATCTCTTTTCAATCTGTTTCTAAAACATTCCCTGCCAAATCTACTGGCGCTCAGCCTTTGAAGGCGCTCATCGATGTCAGCTTTGACATTGCTGAAGGGGAGTTCTTTGGTTTGCTAGGCCCCAACGGTGCCGGTAAAACCACGCTCATCAGTATTTTGGCGGGCCTCAGCAAGGCCACCCAAGGCCGCGTCTTTGTCCATGGCCACGACGTGCAAACCGACTATGTTCATGCCCGTCGCATGTTGGGTGTGGTGCCACAAGAGTTGGTGTTCGACCCGTTCTTCTCTGTGCGTGAAGCATTGCGTTTTCAGTCGGGCTATTTTGGTGTTCAAAAGAATGACGCATGGATTGACGAGTTGCTGGCGCATTTGGGTTTGACAGACAAAGCCAATGCCAACATGCGCCAATTGTCTGGCGGCATGAAGCGACGTGTCTTGGTGGCCCAGGCCTTGGTTCACAAGCCCCGTGTCATTGTGTTGGACGAACCCACTGCGGGCGTGGACGTTGAACTTCGCCAAACCCTTTGGCAGTTCATCGCCAAGCTCAACCGCGAAGGCCATACGGTTTTACTCACCACCCATTATTTGGAAGAAGCCGAAGCTTTGTGTGGCCGCCTGGCCATGCTCAAGCAAGGCCGCGTGTTGGCACTGGCCAGTACGTCTGAGTTGCTCAAATCTGCGTCTAGCAATGTGCTCCGATTTAAGTTGGATGGTCAATTGCCACCCGAGTTGGCGGCCAAAGCCCGCACCACTGGCCGCATCGTTCAATTTCCGGCCCACGATGCTTTGGAAATTGAAACCTATTTGGCCGCAGTTCGACAGGCAGGCCTCAAGGCCGAAGACATCGAAATTCGCAAGGCCGATTTAGAAGACGTGTTTTTGGATGTCATGGCCGAGGGCAAATCATGAGCGGATGGCGCATGCTGTTTTACAAGGAAGTGCTGCGCTTTTGGAAGGTGGCATTTCAAACCATTGCCGCGCCGGTGCTCACGTCGGTCTTGTACATGATGATTTTTGGTCATGTGCTTGAAGACCACGTGAAGGTGTATGACGCTGTTCCTTACACCGCCTTTTTGGTGCCTGGCCTCATCATGATGAGTGTCTTGCAAAATGCGTTTGCCAACAGCTCGTCCAGCTTGGTGCAAAGCAAGATCATGGGCAATTTGGTGTTCTTGTTGCTCACGCCCTTGTCGCACTGGCACTGGTTCATTGCTTATGTGGGCTCATCCATGTTGCGCGGCTTGGCCGTTGGCTTTGGTGTTTTTGCGGTCACGGTTTGGTTTGCACCGCTGCAATACCAAGCCCCCTTGTGGATTTTGGTGTTTGCCATTTTGTGCGCCGGTTTGTTGGGCGCATTAGGATTGGTTGCGGGTTTGTGGTCAGAAAAATTTGACCAAATGGCAGCCTTCCAAAGTTTTGTCATCATGCCCATGACGTTTTTGTCAGGCGTGTTTTATTCTATTCATTCCTTGCCAGTTTTTTGGCAGAAGTTAAGTCACTTGAATCCCTTCTTCTACATGATTGATGGTTTCAGATATGGTTTTTTTGGCCAGAGCGATGTTTCACCATGGGTCAGTTTGACAGTGGTCTCGGTCGCGTTTTTGGGCGTCAGTACTTTGGCAATTCAATTGCTCAAGTCGGGCTACAAAATCAGAGGCTGAGTTTAGAAAGCAAAGACACACCATGACAGCGGAACAAATACAAGCCATGATTGCAGCAGGCCTTGCCTGCGACCACCTCGAAGTCAGCGGCGATGGCCGGCATTGGCAAGCCGTGGTGGTGTCTGCGCAGTTTGAAGGACTTCGCCTCATTGGCCGCCATCAAAAGGTGTACGCCACTTTAGGCAACAAAATGCACAACGATGAAGTTCATGCTTTATCGATGAAAACTTTCACGCCCGCAGAGTGGGCCAAAGCCCAAGCCTAAACGGTGCGACAGATTTAACAGACATGGACAAACTCATTATTCGTGGTGGCCATTCATTGAATGGCGAGATAGAAATTTCAGGTGCCAAGAATGCGGCCTTGCCTGAACTTTGTGCTGCCTTGCTAACAGACCAAGAGGTGGTGCTTCGCAATGTGCCCAAGTTGCAAGACGTCAGCACCATGCTCAAACTCATTCGCAACATGGGCGTCACTTGTGCCCATGAAGATGACGGCAGCGTTAGTTTGAACGCAGGGGCCTTGAACAAACCTGAAGCGCCTTACGAAATGGTGAAAACCATGCGGGCCTCCGTGTTGGCACTCGGCCCTTTGCTGGCCCGATTCGGCCACGCCAAGGTCTCGTTACCGGGCGGTTGCGCCATTGGTTCTCGACCTGTCGATCAGCACATCAAAGGTTTGCAAGCCATGGGCGCGCAAATCAATGT